>NZ_JBLBVK010000053.1:0-145838 GCF_047314965.1 Silicimonas lutimaris
CGCTCCCCGCCGTATTTCGCCCAGGAAGAATGTGCGTTTTCGTCAGGATGCACCTGCTCGCGGAAATATGCTTCGGGGACAGCGACTCCGCCTGCGGCCGCTCACTGGCCCAGAGGCGGTTTGCCCAGATGTTTCCGCAGGCGGGACGGCGTGGACTTCTTCTTGTCCTTGTAGGGATTGCGCTCGGAGCGTGACCGGAACGTCAGGCGGATCGGCGTGCCGGGCATGTCAAAGTCGTCCCGCAACGCATTGATCAGGTAACGTTTATAGCTCTCCGGCAGCTTGTCCGGGAAGGACGCCATGATCACGAACCCCGGCGGCCGGGTCTTGGCCTGCGTCGCGTAGCGCAGCTTGATGCGGCGCCCGCCGGGAGCGGGCGGCGGGTGCGCGGACACGACCTCGGCCAGCCATCGGTTCAGTGCGGCAGTCGGCACGCGGCGGTTCCAGACATCGTTGGCACGGATCACAGCCTCGCGCAGCCGGTCGAGGCCGCGGCCGGTCTTGGCCGAAACCGTCACCAGGGGGGCACCGCGGAGCTGTGGCAGGAGGCGTTCGAAGGACTGGCGCAGTTCCTTCAGTTTCTCCTGCTTGTGCTCCTCGACATCCCACTTGTTCACCGCGACCACCACCGCGCGGCCCTCGCGTTCGGCCAGGTCGGCGATCCGCAGATCCTGCTGCTCGAAGGGGATCGCGGCGTCGAGTAGAACGATCACGACCTCGGCGAACTTGACCGCCCGGAGACCGTCCGCAACCGAGAGCTTTTCCAGCTTTTCCTGCACGCGGGCCTTCTTGCGCATGCCCGCCGTGTCGAAGATGCGGACCGGAAGGCCCTCCCAATCCAGCGGGAGAGAGATCGAATCGCGCGTGATGCCCGCCTCCGGGCCGGTCAGCAGGCGCTCTTCACCCAGAAGCCGGTTGATCAGGGTCGACTTGCCTGCGTTGGGGCGGCCAACCACCGCGACCTGCAGGGGTTTTGCCCGCGTGGGCACCCGGGCGGCCGGCCCTTCGCTCTCGTCCTCGGGCAGATCGACATCGACCTCGGGCGCTTCCTCGGCCTCGCGCTCGACGGCTTCGTCGGCGGCGTCGACCAGCGGCGCCAGCACCTCGGCCAGCTCGCCCATGCCTTCACCGTGCTCGGCCGACAGGCGAATGGGCTCGCCCAGGCCCAGGGAATAGGCTTCCAGCAACCCGGCCTCGCCCGCCCTGCCCTCGGCCTTGTTGGCCGCGAGTATCACGTGGGCGGACTTCTTGCGCAGGATTTCGGCGAAAACCTCGTCAGTCGGAAGAACGCCTGCCCGGGCATCGATGATGAAGAGACAGGCATCCGCCATTTCGACGGCGCGCTCCGTCAGCTTGCGCATCCGGCCCTGCAGACTCTCGTCGGTCGCCTCTTCGAGGCCCGCGGTGTCGATGACGGTGAATTTCAGAGGCCCTAGCCGTGCCTCGCCTTCGCGCAGGTCGCGCGTCACGCCCGGCTGGTCATCGACCAGCGCAAGGCGCTTGCCGACCAGTCGGTTGAACAGCGTGGACTTCCCCACGTTGGGGCGGCCCACAAGGGCGAGTGTGAAGCTCATGTCGGGCCTCGGTTTGAGATCAGGCGGTGTCCATACACCAGCCTTCCGTCAGCGGAAAGCGTGAAGCGTACCGTCCTCGGTGACAATGTACAGCGTCCCGCCCGCCACCACCGGGTTGCGCGCGGCGCCGCGCGGCAGGGCGACCGACGTGATCAGGCTGCCGGTAACGGGATCGAATTCTCGCAACTGGCCGTCATCCGAAGGGACAAGCAACCGTCCG
This sequence comes from Silicimonas lutimaris, assembly GCF_047314965.1. Taxonomy (NCBI): domain Bacteria; kingdom Pseudomonadati; phylum Pseudomonadota; class Alphaproteobacteria; order Rhodobacterales; family Paracoccaceae; genus Silicimonas; species Silicimonas lutimaris. Next base: position 1,795 of record NZ_JBLBVK010000053.1, read on the forward strand.
CCCGCAAGGACCGGGCCGTAATGCGCATAGACGGACTTCCGGCGGGTGAGCCTGTCGCGGGTGAAGAACGGCAGGTCCTCGGCCCAGATCGTTTCGCCCGTCGCCGAATCGAGCCGGATCAGCCGGTTCTCGTCGGAAATCAGGAAAACGCTGCCTCCGGCGACCCAAACCGGGCTCATCGCGCCTTCATTAGCGCGCCAGACCGGCTGGCCTGTGGCCGCATCGAAGGCAGCGGCGCGGCCGGAATGATTGCCCGCATAGATAATGTTGCCGACCGCGACCGGATCGCCGGACAGGTCCGAAATCCGCGAAAAGGCTCTTTCGCGGCGCTCGCCGGCGACGGACGCGGCCCAGGCCTGGGTTCCGGGACCGGAAACGGCGGCGATCATCTGTCCGCTCGAAAGCGGGAAAACGACCAGTTGTCCCGCGATGGCCGGGGATGGGCCGCCTGCAAGCCCGCTTTCGCTGGGCGCGCCGACCACCTGCCAGAGGATACGGCCGGTGCCCGCGTCGATGGCCCAGCCAAGCGCGTTCCGCGTCACGACGTGGACGACGCCGTTCGAGACCGTGGGCGCGCCCGTGGCGGCGGATTGAAGATCCTGAACCCATCGCACATCGCCGGTGGCGGCATCGAGCGCGGTGAGTTCTCCGAAGCCCGTCGTCACGTAGAGCGTATCGCCAGCGGCTGCGATGCCCCCCCCGGACGCGTCGTCGGGGCGATCCGCGGCGGGTGTGAGGTCGCGGGTCCAGAGCGTCGCGCCGGCGGTTGTCACCGCCGTGACGCGCGCGCGGCTGTCGAGCGTGAAGACGCGGCCGTTCGAAACCACTGGGTCGGCTGTCAGCCGATGTTTGCGGCCGTTGCCCTCACCGATGCGCACCGACCAGACCGGCTGGAGAACGCGGTCCAGCGCCGGATGGGTCAGCGCGTGCGACGGGTTTCCGTTGCGGTGGGTCCAGTCGGCGTTTACCGCGGCGGCTGGAAGGGAGAGCGGCGCGGCGCGATTGACCGCATCCTCTAACGTGGCCGGGGCCTCGCCGGAGAGTTCAAGCCGTTCACCGGGAAGAAGAAGCTCCTGCTCGCCGCAAGCGGCCAGCAGAACAGCCGCCACCGCAGCTGCGACTACAGGTTTCACCATGGGTATCAACCGCTTCGCCCCCTCGTCTCAGAACCGCCGCGACACCGTCAGGTAGCCGCGAGCTCGCCTCCAAGTGCCACAATCAACTGAGAGACGCGACGGCGCAAGTCCTGTGTGACCTCTGCATCTTCAGCGATGCGTTTGAGTGTCTCCAGCGCCTTGGCGGTGTCTCCGGCCTCGATTTCGGCCAGAGCGATCTGCTCAAGCGCCATCAAGCGATACGGGCTGCCGGGAACGGCGATCGGCGACAGGCGCGACATGCGGTCTTCCGGCGCGACCTCGCCGGCGGACAGGATAACGGACTTCAGAGCCGCAAGATCGCGAATCCGGGCCGGAAGGGTGGCGTCGCCAGCCACCGCATCGAGAATGTCGCGGGCCTTGACGATGTTGCCCGCCTCGACCTCGGTGCTGGCCTGCAACAGTTGCGTGACGGCGCGGCGTCCGGGATCTTCGGGCAAGTCCAGCGCGGCCAGCGCCGCAGCCCTGCCCTCCGGCGTTTCGTCGGCCAGCGCGGCCAGAAGCGCGTCGCCGGCGGCTTCCGCCTCGGCCTGAGCGGTGGCCTTGCGCCACTCGTTGAAGCCGGCCCCACCCACGAGCACGACCACAGCCAACGCCGCCATCCAGCCATACTTCTTGTAAAGCGCGTAGAGCTTGTCCCTGCGGACCTCTTCGGTGACTTCGTCGATGAACGAATCCTGATTGGACACGGGCTTGCCTTTGCCTTGATTTCCTACTTTGCCGACCTCTTATCGCGTGCATCGCAGGAATGCAAAGAGCGCAACTCTGCCGTGACTCTTGTAATCTTGCGGTCTGCTGCCGAAATGATTAATCTGAACTGAACGGTTCAGCGTAGAAAAGAAGTAATTTTGGTGTCAGACAGTCAATTCGAGCAAAATGCCCGGGGGCGATCTGGCCAGGAGCCGCATATAAGATGAGACCCGAATGAGACCGCTTTCCGTAATCAGCGCCCTGCTTGTCGTCGCCGTTCTGTTCGTTCTGGTGTTCCAGAGGGACGCGCTTCTGAGTTTCGCCGGCGCCGAGCCGCAGGGCGAGACCGCGACCGCAGCCGCTGGAACCGATGCGGCGGCCAGCCAGGGCGACGGGCTGCGCCACGTGTCTGTGGTTGCGATCAAGTCGCGCGCCTCGACCGTCGACGGGGCAGTCATCCTGCGGGGCCGGACCGAAGCGGACCGCCAGGTGGATGTGCGGGCCGAAACATCGGGCCAGGTGGTCAATCACCCGCTCCGCAAAGGCGCTTTCGTCGAGGAAGGCGACCTTTTGTGCGAGCTCGACCCGGGAACGCGCGAGATCGCGCTTTCCGAAGCGCAGGCACGGTTGAGCGAAGCCAAGGCGGGTCTGCCGACGGCAGAGGCGCGGCTGGCGGAATCCAAGGCCCGTCTTGCCGAAGCCGAGATCAACGACAATGCGGCGTCCCGCCTGTCGCAGGAGGGTTTCGCCTCGGAAACGCGCGTCGCTGCTGCGACCGCTGCGGTCGAAGCGGGGCGCGCGCTGGTGCAAAGCTCGGTCTCGGGCGTCGAAAGCGCCAAGGCAGCGATCCAGTCCGCCGAAGCGGCCGTGGCGCGCGCCGAGGAAGAACTGACCAATCTCAGCATCCGCGCCCCGTTCGCGGGCCTCCTCGAAACGGACGCCGCCGAACTCGGCTCGCTGCTGCAGCCGGGCTCGCTTTGCGCCACCATCATCCAGCTTGACCCTATTCGCCTGGTCGGTTTCGTGCCCGAAACCATGGTCGACCGTGTTGAGGTCGGCGCGATTGCCGGTGCCCGGCTGGCTTCGGGCCGGCAGGTTGTCGGGGAGGTCACCTTCCTCAGCAGGTCGGCGGATCCCAATACCCGCACGTTCCGCGTCGACATCACCGTACCGAATGCGGATCTGTCGATCCGCGATGGCCAGACCGCGGAAATCGCCATCCAGTCGGACGGAGAAACGGCGCATCTGCTGCCTCAATCCGCGCTGACGCTGGACGACTCGGGCCGGCTTGGCGTGCGCCTTGTCGCCGACAAGGTCGCCAGTTTTGCCCCTGTCGACGTGGTTCGCGACGCGACCAACGGCATCTGGGTCACCGGCCTCGATCTGGTCGCCGATGTGATTGTGGTCGGACAGGAATTCGTGACCGACGGCGTGCCGGTTGACGTCACCTACCGGGAGTCCAGCAAATGACCGGTATCGTCGACTGGGCCGCAAGCCGTGCCCGGATGGTCATCGCTTTCATCATCCTGTCGATCATGGCGGGTGCCTTTGCCTATGGCGGCCTGCCGAAAGAGGGCGAGCCGGATATCGAGATCCCGGCGCTTTTCGTCAGCGTGCCCTTCCCCGGTATTTCGGCGGAAGACAGCGAAAAGCTGCTGGTGCGCCCGATGGAGACCGAGCTTTCCGATCTGGACGGGCTGAAGACGATGACCGGCACGGCCGCCGAAGGCTATGCGATCGTCATCCTCGAATTCGAGTTCGGCTGGGACAAGACCAAGATCATCGCCGACGTGCGCGCCGCCATGACCAAGGCCGAGGCCCAGTTCCCCGATGGCGCGGACCAGTACACGATTGACGAGTTCAATTTCAGCGAATTTCCGATCATCATCGTGAACCTCACCGGCGCGCTCCCGGAGCGGACACTGCTGCGCGTCGCAAAGGACCTGCAGGACCGGCTGGAAGGGCTGGAGCCTGTTCTGGAGGCCGCGCTGACCGGGCACCGTGACGAGATGGTCGAGGTGGTGATCGATCCTCTGCGCCTTGAAGCCTATAACGTCACGGCGGGCGAACTGATCGGTGTCGTGGTCAACAACAACCAGCTGATCGCGGCCGGTGAGATCGAATCCGATACCGGCGCCTTCGCCGTGAAGATCCCGTCCTCGTTCAACGATCAGCAAGACATCTACAACCTGCCCGTCAAGACCGACGGCGACAGGATCGTGACCCTTGGGGATATCGCCGATATCCGTCTGACCTTCGAGGACCGCACCGGAACCGCCCGGTTCAACGGCGAGACCACGGTTGCGCTGCAGGTGGTCAAGCGCAAGGGCTACAACATCATCGACACCGCCAAGCTGGTGACCGCCGAGGTCGAGGCCGAACGCGCCACATGGCCTCCCGAGCTTCGGGAAGCGATCCGCGTCGGCACCTCGAACGACCAGTCGCGGAACGTGGAAAGCATGGTCAGCCAGCTTGAGGGCTCGGTGCTGACCGCCGTGGCGCTGGTGATGATCGTGGTTCTGGCGTCTCTGGGCACGCGCTCGGCGCTGCTGGTGGGCTTTGCGATCCCGACCTCGTTCCTTTTGTGCTTCGCGCTTCTGGCCGTCATGGGCGTGACGATCTCGAACATCGTCATGTTCGGCCTGATCCTCGCCGTCGGCATGCTCGTCGACGGGGCGATCGTGGTCGTCGAATACGCGGACAAGCGCATCCGGGAAGGCATGGGTCCCATGCACTCCTACGTCGAAGCCGCAAAGCGGATGTTCTGGCCGGTGGTTTCGTCCACCGCCACGACGCTCTGCGCCTTCCTGCCCATGCTGTTCTGGCCGGGCGTGCCGGGCCAGTTCATGGGAATGCTGCCGGTCACGCTGATCTTCGTGCTGTCGGCCTCGCTGGTCGTGGCGCTGATCTACCTGCCGGTCATGGGTGGGGTCGCGGGACGCATGACACGTCTCTTCGAGCGCGCCTCGGCCGGGTTGAAGCGTTCCACCCCCTGGTGGCTGCGCGCTCTTCTGGTGCCGGTGACGATGTACTCCATGTTCCTTGGCGCGTTGCAGGTGCTGAACCCGGCGTACCTCTTGCCCGAAGGCACCGGATTCGGGGGCTCCGTCTTTGGCGCCATCCTCTTCGCCGCGGCCGCTATGGCCTCTTCGGTCACGCTGGGCGCCGCCAAGATCGAACGCCGCCGCGACCGGCTTGAAACCGGCTATCGCCGCACGCCGTTCGGCTATTTCATCGCCTTTATCGCCGGAAACCCCGTGATGCCCGTGGTCACCATCGGCGCCGTGGTCTTCTTCGTCATCTCGGTCTTCGGTTACTTCGGCCAGAACAACAACGGTGTCGAATTCTTCGTCGAGAGCGAGCCGGAACAAGCCATCGTCTATGTCCGCGCACGCGGCAACCTTTCGCTGGCCGAGAAGGACCGCCTGGTGGCCGAGGTCGAAAAGGTCACCCTGAACACCAATGGCGTGGACAGTGCTTTTGCCTTCGCCGGCGCTGGCGGGCTGAATGCCAACACCGGCGGCGCCGCCGGTCCGAACGATACGATCGGCCAGGTCCAGATCGAGTTGATCCCGTGGGAAGATCGCGCAGCCTTCGCAGAGGCGAACGACTATCCGGTCGAACAGCTGGATGGCGATGTCGTACTGGAAAAACTCCAGGCGCGGCTGGAGCAGATCCCCGGCATCAGGATCGAGATCTTGAACCTGTCGCGTGGCCCGGCAAGTGCCAAGCCTGTCCACCTGCGGCTCAAATCCGACAACTGGGAAGAGCTGCTGGCCTCGACGGCTACAGCACGTGCGAAGTTTGAGGAGACCGCGGGCCTGATCGATATCGAAGATACACTGCCCCTGCCCGGCATCGACTGGCAGATCAATGTCGATGTCGAGAAAGCCGGCCGCTACGGCGCGGACGTGGCGACCGTCGGCGGCATGGTTCAGCTTGTGACCCGCGGCCTGCTGCTGGACACGATGCGCGTGGAAAGTTCCGACGAGGAAATCGAGATCCGCGTGCGCCTGCCGGAGGATGACCGCGTACTCTCGACACTGGACACACTGAAGGTGCGCACGGCGGACGGGCTTGTGCCGCTCTCGAACTTCATCACGCGCGAGCCGGTAGCGCAGCTGGCGCAGATCAACCGCGTCGATCAGAAGCGGTTCTTCGATGTGAAGGCAAACGTCGCGCCGGAACTCGTCAAGCTCCGGACCGACAGCCTTGTTCCGGTTGGCGTTGCCCGGCAAATCACGGCCGACGATGGATCGACCAGCTACGAGCTGATCGAGACGCTGAACGACGCATCGCGGGACGAGGTGGAGGCGATGCTGGCCGACGGGCGCCTGACGCCGCTTCCGATCACCCCGAACGAACGGATCGAAGCGCTGACCGAGTGGCTGCAAAGCGAAGGCGCGCTGCCCGCCGGAACAGATTGGGAATGGACCGGTGACCAGGAGGATCAGGCGGAAAGCCAGGCCTTCCTGCAGGTCGGCTTCTCTGCCGCGCTGGGGCTGATGTTCATCATCCTGCTCGCGCAGTTTAACTCGTTCTACAACGCGATCCTGGTGCTTCTGGCGGTCGTTCTCTCGACGACAGGCGTTCTGATCGGCATGCTGGTCATGGATCAGCCCTTCTCGATCATCATGACCGGAACGGGGATCGTCGCGCTGGCGGGGATCGTGGTGAACAACAACATCGTGCTGATCGATACCTACCAGGAGTATTCCCAGTACATGACCCGGATCGAGGCGATCGTGCGCACCGCCGAGGCGCGGATTCGCCCCGTTCTGCTGACCACGATCACCACGATGGCGGGACTTGCACCCATGATGTTCGGCCTTTCGCTGGATTTCATCGGCGGCGGATACTCGATCGACAGCCCGACGGCGCTCTGGTGGAAGCAATTGGCGACCGCCGTGGTCTTCGGTCTTGGCATCGCGACCGTCCTGACGCTGGTCATGACACCTTCGATGCTGGCGTTGCGCATCTGGTTCTGGACCATCGCCGGCGCCATCCTGACCCGGATCAGCGCCTGGACCCGCGGCTCGGGCTCGCGCACCGCGCGCGACTATGCCCTGCGCCGCGCGACAAAGAAGATCACCAATACCGATCTGGTCTGGGACGTGGCCGAGAACCCCAGCGCACCGCGGCGGCCGGACGCTCCGGAGTTGCGCGCGGCCGAATAGGTCGCGCCTTCCACGGGAGACTTGGCACGTCTTTCTTGGCGCCGTCAGAAGGACATTGAAGAACCGTTCAGTTGCGAAGTTCTCCGCGAGGGCTCGTCGGCTGCCCTAAGACTTGCCACCTGTCGCAGCTTCGGGCGCGCCGCCACCCTCCAGCACGTCAAGAGCCCGCACCCGAGGTCCGTTATCTTCTTCGCCGGATGCCTGGCGCTGCCAGAGGCTTGCATAGCGCCCCCCTTTCGCAAGCAGGGAATCGTGATTGCCTTCTTCGACGATTTCGCCCTTCTCCAGCACCACGATCCGGTCCGCATCCGCGATGGTCGAGAGGCGATGCGCGATGGTGATCACCGTTCGGCCCTCGCCCATGGCCTTCAGTTCGCCCTGGATCTCGACCTCGGTCTCGGTATCCAGCGCGCTGGTCGCTTCATCGAGCAGCAGGATGGGCGGGTTCTTCAACAGGGTTCGGGCGATGCCCACACGTTGCTTTTCGCCACCCGAGAGCTTCAGCCCGCGTTCGCCGACGGCGGTATCATAGCCCTCGGGCAGGCTCTCGATGAAGTCATTGATCTTGGCAGCCCTGGCGGCTTCCACGATCTCCTCACGGCTGGCTTCGGGGCGACCATAGGCGATGTTGTAGTAGATCGTGTCGTTGAACAGCACCGTGTCCTGCGGCACGACGCCGATCGCCTCGTGCAGGCTTTCCTGGGTCACGTCGCGCACATCCTGCCCGTCGATTCTGAGCGCCCCTCCGGTCACGTCGTAGAAGCGGAACAGAAGCCGCCCGATGGTCGACTTCCCCGATCCCGAAGGCCCCACGATCGCCACGGTCTGTCCCGCCGGCACATGCAGCGAGACACCCTTCAGAACCGGCCGCGCGGCATCATATCCGAAGTGGATGTCGTCAAAGACCACTTCGCCGCCGTTCACCTTCAAAGCCGGCGCGCCGGGCTTGTCCTTCACTTCGGCCGGCTGCTCCAGAAGATCGAACATCTCGCCCATATCGACCAGCGACTGCCGGATCTCGCGATAGACCGTGCCCAGGAAGTTGAGCGGCATGGTGATCTGGATCATATAGGCGTTCACCATGACGAAGTCGCCCACCGTCAGTGTCCCGTTCGCCACGCCGACCGCGGCCATGACCATCACGATCACCAGCCCGGCGGTGATCAGGAGCGATTGGCCGAAGTTCAGGAAGGCCAGCGAATAGGAGGTCTTCAGCGCGGCGGCCACATAGCGTTCCATCGCGCGGTCATAGCGCGCCGCCTCGCGCCGCTCGGCGCCGAAATACTTGACGGTCTCGAAGTTCAGCAGGCTGTCGATGGCCTTCTGGTTGGCGTCCGTGTCCTGCTCGTTCATCTCGCGGCGAATCTTCACCCGCCACTCGGTCACCTTGAATGTGAACCAGGTGTAGAGCCAGATCGTCACCACGACCACGACCAGGTACCAGATGTCGAAAACGACGGCGAGAACGACGCCGATCATCAGAAGCTCCAGTACCAGCGGGCCGATCGAGAACAGCAGGAACCGCAGCAGGAACTCCACGCCCTTCACGCCGCGCTCTATGATGCGGGAAAGCCCGCCCGTCTTGCGGGTGATGTGATAGCGCATGGAGAGCGCATGGATATGCTCGAAGGTCTCCAGAGCCAGCATCCGAAGCGCGCGCTGGCCAACGGCCGCGAAGAACACGTCGCGCAGCTGCTGAAGACCCACGTTCATCAGCCGTGCCACGCCATAGGCCACTGTCAGCCCGATCGCCCCCAGTCCCAGCGCCCAGGCCGCATCGACGTTCTCGCCGCCCAGCGCGTCGACGGCGGCCTTGTAGAAGAACGGGTTCGCTACGGCGACGATCTTGGACACCAGAAGCGCGATCATGGCCAGCACAACCTGGCGTTTCACCCAGGGAAGTTCGTCGGGCCAGAGATAGGGCGCGACCTTGCGGATGGTGCGCCAGCCGCTTCCGCGCTCGGTTCGGGGGGTATGGGTATCGGTCATCGGAGGCTAGTTAAGACCAACATGCGGAAATGACCAGAAGCCACGTCTTCTTCCTGGCGCAAATACGGCGGGGAGGTCCGGAGGGGCAGCGCCCCTCCGGCGCGTCGGCGCGGGCGCAGCCCGCGGCGAAACTCAATCCGGAACGCTGAAAATCTGGCCCGGATAGATCAGGTCGGGGTTCCGTATACGGTCGGTATTGGCCTCGAAAACCCGCACATAAAGGACCCCTTCACCGTATTTCTCGCGTGCGATCCCCCAAAGCGTATTGCCCGGCTGAACAGTGATCAGCGAGACCGGGGCAAGCGATGTCGCCGGCGCGGCGTCCAGCGCCTTGATCGCCTCGACGGATTCGCGCCGGAACGGCGTCTCTGCGCGACTGACGACGCGGCCTTCGTCGTTCAGTTCGTCCACGCGCAGCGTGTAGGTTCCTGTATCGACGTCCGGCAGGTCGGTGCGCCACTGGCCATCTGCGCCGATCTCGACATCGACCAGCGGCTGATTGTCGAGATAAACGCGCACGCTCGACGTTCCGGTGGCGCGGCCGGCCAGAGCCACCTCCCCCGCCGCATCGTAACTGATCGAGTCGATCGAGACGTTGCTCATCGCCCGGGGCTGGTCGCCCGCGTTCTGCAGGACCCGCACGCCGGTCTCGTCGGCCAGAAGCACCGTCGGGGCCGCCGGCGGCACTGGCGCGGACTGCGGGGCAGTCGCCGGGTCGGAGGCGGCGGGTGTCATCACCACTTCGGGTTGGGCCGCATCGCCGGAGACGCCTTCCGCAGGGGGCTCGTCGCCGGTCCCCGCCACGTCTTCCGCGGCCTGCCCTTCGGGTTCCGGCCCGGCTCCTTCCGCCGCTGGCGTGGCCGCCTCTTCAGTGGCCGAGCTTTCCGTGCTCTGCCCTTCGGGCTCCGCCTCCGCCACCACCAGTGGAGCAAGCGGGGGAACCGGCGCCAGGATCACATTGGCGTCGGCCTCCAAGATCGACCCGTCCGACCGTTCCTCGGTCATGGTGAGAACCCGCGGGGTATCGGACGCCCCGACGTCGGCGAACATCACGAAATTCCCGCTGGCATCGGCATCGGCGCTTGCCACAAGCGCACCGTCGAGGAACAGGCGCACCACGGCACCCGGCGCGGCGCGTCCGGCGATCAGTGTCGAGCCGCCCGGCTCCACCCTTACGATATCGAACTCGGCACGGGAAACGGGCGCTGCGCCTTCCGGAGCCGCTTCGGCCCCGGCGGCGGCGTCATCCGCCGGCACTGCGTCTGTCCCGTCCGACGGAACGGTTTCCGGCGCGATCGCGGTGACGTCTTCTGTGGGGGCTTCGCCGGCTTCGGGAGCGGTCTCGACCGCCGCTTCGGCCGTTTCCGATGCGCTCTCGGCCTGCGCGGGCGCCTCTGCGGGCGCAACGGTTTGGCCGGGCACTTCCGCCGGCGCCGCGGGAACGGCAACCTCCCCGGTTTCGGGAGCACCGAAAGGGCGAAGGAAAACCAATACGGCCCCTATGACCAACACGATGGCCAAGGCAGCCCAAAGTCTAGCACGCGACGTCACGATCCGGTCTTCTCCAAAAGGCAGCTTCCCCGAAAAACCCCAGGCCAAGACCCGGCCAGAGCTTGGCGGACCTTATCAACACCCAGAAGCAGGGTCAAAACGCTTTCATGCAAGGCAATTCTGCCTTTTCCTCATGCAAAGTCGCACGCTTCACCCGGCTGGCACGATCCTTCCGGCGCCGAAAACGACGATTGCTTGAGCCTCCCGCCCGCGCGATCTACACCCGTGGGCAAGGCATCACGAGCAAAGGTTCCTCCCATGTCCCAAGCCAGTTTCTCGCTTTGCGTCTATTGCGGCTCGCGGCCGGGAGCAGACCCGGCCTACATGGAGGCGGCCTCCGAACTTGGCCGTATCATTGCCACCGAGGGCTGGCGGCTGGTCTATGGCGCGGGCGATGTCGGAATGATGGGAGCGGTGGCCGAGGCCGCCGTGAATGCGGGTGCCGCAACGCTGGGCGTCATACCGACCCATCTTCTCGATGCCGAAGCTCCGCGCGGGATTTTCGGCGACCGGATCATCACCGAGACAATGCACGAGCGGAAGAAGGTGATGTTCATGAATGCCGACGCCGTCGCGGTTCTGCCCGGCGGTGCAGGCTCGCTGGACGAGTTCTTCGAGGTGCTGACCTGGGCGCAGATCGGACTTCACGGCAAGCCGCTCTACCTTGTCGACGTGAACGGCTACTGGCAGCCCCTGATCGCCCTCGTGGACCATGTGATCGCAGAGGGCTTTGCCGGCCCTGGTCTGAGGTCTCTGTTTCAGCCGGTTCCCGGCGTGGCGGCGCTGGCCGCCGCGCTTCGCGCCGCACGGTCCTGAGACAAGGCGCTCCAGGAGTAGATCGCAAGCCCTGCCCAGATCAGGGGAAACGCGACGGCGTGAGAAAGCCCCATGGGTTCGGAAAGGACAACCGCTGCGAGCAGGAACTGGATGGACGGGTTCATGTACTGCAGCAGACCGACCGTGGCGAGCCGCACGCGCTTTGCCGCAAAGGAAAAGAGGATGAGCGGCACAGCGGTCATCGGCCCGCTCAGCACGAGAAGGACCCAGGTTTTCGCGTCCGTCGGCAGCGCTTCCGCGAAGAACATCAGCCAGATGAACGCCAAGGGCGACAGCACGAGCACCTCGGCCGTCACCGAGACGACCGGGCCCGTCGAGACACGCTTCTTGAGAACGCCGTAAACCCCGAAAGTCGAGGCAAGCACGAGACTGATCCACGGCGCTGTCCCGAGCCCGCCGGTCAGCACCAGCACCGCCACGAGGGCCATCCCCACCGCCAGCCATTGCACGCCCGACAACCGCTCGCCGAAGACGATCATGCCCAGAAGCACCGAGACCAGCGGATAGATGTAGTACCCAAGGCTCGTCTCGGTCACGCGGTCGATCTGGATCGCGTAGATGAACAGGAACCAGTTAACCGAGATCAGAAGCGCGGCCAGAACGATCCAGAGGGTCTGGCGCCTGTCGGCCAGGGCGGCGCCCAGCGCCGGAAGGCGCCTCTGCAGACCAAGGACGACCACGAAGAACACCACCGACCAGATTGTACGCTGTGCAAGGATGTCGGCGGGCGAGACATGGCCGAGCAGCCGGTAGAACAGCGGCGAAAGCCCCCAGATCAGACAGGCGCCGATCATGGCCAGTACGCCCGCCCGGGCGTTCTTTCGGGCTTTATCGCTCATGGAGCCTCTTCAGGAGTGCAAAAGCGGTGCCGACATGCACAGGCGCTTTCCTGTGTTTCTCTGCCTCTGGCGGTGTGAGGTCAAGTGAATGGCCTCGGATTCAGCCTTTCAATCCGGCCAGAATCTCGTCGAGGATGTCCATGCCCATGCCCCAGCCCTGTCCCAGCCCCTCGAGCGCTCCGGCAAAGAACGCCCGTTCCTCTTCGCTGGCCTCGTGAGGTGTCCAGACGAGGCGCATGTCGGTTCCGCCGTCCGGCGCCGGGGTGAAGGTGATCTCGGTATGCATGACGCGGGGCCAGTCCGGCATCTTCGGATTGACGATGGTTTTCCAGTCCGCATCGGTCATCGATTGCAGGAAGACGAGTCGCGAGGGCGCAACGGTTTCGATGTAATCAGCCCTCTGGAAAGCCGACCAGCCGTCGCCCTTCATCTCGACCAGCCAGCTGCCGCCGGGCGCAAGCTCGTTGGCATGAACGACAGTTTCGACCCCCGGTCCGTACCAGCGGGACTGGTGTTTCTCGTCGGTCCAGGCTTCCCAGACCAGGTCCGGCGAGGCATCGAAGCGGCGCTCCAGAATGAATTGGGTCTTGTCGCTCATGAATGACCTCCACTCGGGCACGCGTTGACTGGGCGACCGGCGATCGCTCCGGCCTGCGCCAGTTGAGGCCCTCTGGCACGGATGGTCAAGGTCGCGCTACTCGGCGACATGCATCTTCGGAAGAGCGCTGCCGTGGGCAAGGCTTTCGCCGTGAATCCAGTCGGCGAAGCTGCGGATCATGGGATCGTCGGCCCGGTGGAGCGGATAGGCCACCGAATAGATCACGATCGGCATCGTCACATGGTCGAAGAGCCGAACCAGCCGTCCCGACGCCACAGTGTCGCGAACGACCGCGTCGTAGGCCAAAGACACACCCTGCCCCTGCTCCGCCGCCGTTGTCGCGAACTCGCAATTCGGGAATGTCGGTCCAAGCGGCATCCGGGGCGGCACGACGCCCGCGATACGGAACCATTCCGCCCAGGCGTCCATCACCTCGTCATGCATCAGCGTGGCCCGCAACAGATCGCTCGGGCGCTCGATGGCTTCGCGAGCGGCATAATCGGGGTGAGCGACCGGGTAGCGGGCGGATTGCATCAGAGGGTCGACCCGGACGCCGTCCACGGGTTCGTCACCCCAGTGGATGACCACGTCCGCATCGTTCGTGGCGAAATCGGTGGACGGAGCGCCTTCGGACACGCGCAGCCGGATTTGCCTGCCGAACGGCAGGCGGTCGAGACGGGGCACCATCCAGCGCGCCGCGAAACCGGGCGTGGTGAGAACGCGGAGCTGCCGGTCATCGGATGGCGAGACGCGGGCCGTGCTGGCCTCGAATGCATCGAGCAGATGTGTAAGCCGGGGCGCATAGGTCTGTCCCGTCAGCGTCAGCCGCAACCTGTTTCCGTCGCGCTCGAACAGCTTTGTGTCGAGGTACTCTTCCAGCGACCGGACCTGATGGCTGACCGCCGAGGGGCTGAGGCACAGCTCGTCAGCAGCGATCTTGAAACTTCCGTGCCGGGCCGCGGCCTCGAAGGCGCGGACGGCAGCAAAGGGTGGCAGCTTCCGGGCCATTGCGGATGAATTCCTTTCATCTGCAGTTGAAAACAAGCCTTTTGCGGCAACGCTGACCCCATCCTAGCATCACTCCAGACAATCTCAAAACCGAAGGGTCTTCCTCATGCGCCGCATGTTCCGCGTCAGCCTCGCGCTGGCCGTCCTCTCCCTTGTTGCCTTCTCCCAGCCCGGACAGGCCGGTTCTGCCTCCCTGCCCGAACTGATCGAGGAACTGGAAAGCTGGCTGGACACGAACAGCCCGTGGCCACGCCGCGAGACACCGCCCGCCATTCGCATGCTACCGCCGTCACTTGCCGCGGGTCAGTACGGCTCGGCAGGTTACGCAGGCGGCAGACTGCGCGCCTTCTACGACGGTGGAACGGACACGATCACGCTGGTCAGCCCCTGGGACATTCGCGATCCCGCTGACCAGAGCGTCCTCCTGCACGAACTGGCCCACCACCGCCAGGCGCCACACCACTGGTATTGCGCCGGGGCGCAGGAGCTTCCAGCCTACCGCCTGCAGGCCGCATGGGCCGAGGAAAACGGGGCCATGGTCTCGATCAACTGGATGGCCGCCGTCATGGAGTCCGGTTGCACCCGCCGGGACATTCACCCTGACTGAACCGGCATCGCCGGCGGACATGGAAAAGGCCTGCCGGCTACACCGCCGGCAGGCCTTTCATTCTCAATCCGACTGTGGCCGCTTACATCCGCGAGGCCACGTTCTCCCAGTTGACGAGGTTGTCGAGGAAGTTCGTCAGGTAGGCGGGACGCTTGTTGCGGAAGTCGATGTAGTAGGAGTGCTCCCATACGTCACAACCCAGAAGCGCAGTCTGGCCGAAGCAGAGCGGGTTCACGCCGTTCTCGGTCTTGGTGACCGCCAGCGAACCGTCGGCGTTCTTGACCAGCCAGGCCCAGCCCGAACCGAACTGGCCGGCGCCAGCCGCGGAAAACTGCGACTTGAACTCGTCGACCGAACCGAAGCTTTCGGTCAGCGCCTTCTCCAGGTCGCCCGGCATCTTGCTGTCGCCCGGCCCCATCATCTCCCAGAACTGGTTGTGGTTCCAAAGCTGGCTGATGTTGTTGAAGATGCCGTTCTGCGCGACGGCGGTCTTGTTGTAAGTGCCGACAATGATCTCTTCGAGAGACTTGTTCGCCCACTCGGTGCCTTCGATCAGCTTGTTGCCGTTGTCGACGTAAGCCTTGTGATGCAGGTCGTGGTGATATTCCAGCGTCTCTTTCGACATGCCTTTGGAGGCCAGCGCGTCGTGAGCGTAGGGAAGATCGGGAAGTTCGAATGCCATGGGTGGGGTCCCCCTCTGTCTGGTGATCGTTGGTGCATTACCTGAGGCGGGATGGCCTCCGGGTCAAGGCCGTTCCCGCCAATCAGGCGGTTTGCAGGCCCCGAATCCGCGCCGTTTCTCCACGGAAATCTCTTTCTGACGCGTTTTTTACGCACTTCTTGCGCTTGGATGATCCGGGTTTGGCGTTCGCCTGACGCCGCCGGGCGAAGCTGGCTTCATCGAAAACGCAGACACCGGACCAGGAGACATGCAATGACCACCATCGCCACACGCGCTTTCCGCACCTTCCGCTTCCGCTTCAACCCTTTTGCCTACATCCTGCGCCTCGACGCCGCCTATCGCGAGATGCGCAAGTTCAAGGAACTGGACGAGGAGAGGCTGGCCGACATGGGCCTCACAAAGAAGGACAAGGACCGCGCCTTTCTGCAGCAGTTCGCCGCGCGCGACCGCTGAAATCAGCCCCCGGACCAGCCACCCCGCCTGAGAGCCTGGAGAAACGTCTCCAGGCTTTCATCCGTCGAGAAGGGGTAGGTTTCGCGGACATAATTCTCGGAAAAATCAGGCTGCGCCTTCAGGAGCAACTCAAGCACCGGTTCCGCCAGATCGCTGCGGCCGGCCGCGCCGAAAGTTGCGAGACAGCGCTGCAACCCGCGGGAATACCCAGGCGCAATCGCCACGATCTGCCTGGCCTCTTCGACGGCGCGGTCCAGTTCTCCGAGGTACATGTGGCACGTCGTCAGATCGCCCAGCACCGCCGCCCGTGCTCCGTGGCGCGGGTTCAGGCGAAAGATCGCCTCGAAATGCTCGACCGCCTCTTCATAGCGACATACCCATTCCAGCGCACAGCCATAGGCGTGCCGGGCCAGCGTAGCTGATGGGTTCAGACGGACCGATTCTTCCGCGTGGAATAATCCGGCGCCATAGTCCCTCGCTCCGAAAATCAGCGCCAGGCCGTGATAGGCATGTGCCTCCCAGTCCTGACCGTCCACGGCGATCGCCCTGCCCGACGCCTCCAGCGAGGCTTTCATCGCACCGAGGTGATCATCCGACCAGGCCATGATGAAAAGCCGCCAGTTGAGCTTCGCAATGCGAGACCAGGCGCGCGCATAATCCGGCTCCAGCCGCGTTGCCTCTTCAAGCAGTGGCTTCTGTTCGAGGTTCGATTCCAGCGTACCGTAGCCTTCGCCGCCCCGTCGCTCGATCTCGTCAGCGCGTGCGACAAGCTGCCAGGCCCGAAGATCGCCCGGGCGGCCACGCGAAATGCGCTCGGCCTCGGCCTGCCCCAGCCGGGGTTCCAGGCGCGCGACGATGGCGCGGCTGACCTCGTCCTGAAACGCAAAGATGTCGTCCATCGTGCCGTCGAAGGCCTCCGACCAGAGCGCTCGGCCGCTCGCGGCTTCGGTCAGCGAGGCCGTGATCCGGATCCGGTCTCCCATCCGCCGGACGCTGCCCGACACGACATATCCCGCGCCCACTTCGGCCGCCGAAACACGCAGGTCGATCTCGCGCGCCGTCTTCCAGCCTATGGCCTCTGGTCCGATCACCGGGAACCAGCGCCAGTAACTGAGCGTCACGCGCAAATCGTCCGCGATGCCTTCGGCGATCATCTGGCCGTCGTCGTCGTTGCCCAGGTGTTCGAAGCAAAGAAGAAGAACCGCAGGACGTGCGAAAATGGTTCGCCCGACGCCGGATCGCTCGATGGCACCGGCATCCGCAGGCCGTCCTTCGGCCTCCTGGACGATCCGGGCAAGGGCTGCGCCAGGCGACGCGTCCAGTTCACGCGCCAGCCGTGCTTCGTGTTCACGGTAAAGGGCAAGCGCCTCGGGCCTGCGTCCCCGCGCAAGGGCCACGCGCATTTTCCCCGCAACCGCCGCCTCGTTCAGCGGATCATGCTGCAACAGCCGATCGGCCAGCCGCACCGCATCTTCCCAGTCCTGCCTCGCCTCGGCACCGGCAAGCGCGGCTTCGGTGCGCGCTGCCTGCCGTGCAAGAATCGCCGCGTTCTGGTGACGCCGCCAATCCTCGAAACTGTCGGACCTGAGGTCAACGTCTTCCATGAGCGCGCCACGGAGCGCGCCCTCGGCCAGATCTTCGGCCCAGACATCGAAGGTCACAGGCGCATCGTCGACCAGCTCGATCCGGTCGGCGTCGGCCTCGAAAACATCAACGCCCAGCGGTTCCAGCGCCTTTTTCAGGACCGAGAGTTCCTGCCGCAGCGATGCCCGCGCCTGGGCCTCCCCCCGGTCGGGCCAGAGCATCTCCGCCGCGCCATCCCGCGTGACGCAGCGGCTGGGCGAGAGAGCGAGGAGACCAAGAAGCGCCCGGGCCCTCCGGGACCGCAACGGCAATGCCTCGCCGTCAAGGCGGGCATCGAACGGTCCCATAAGCCTGATTTCAAGTGCCATGCGCTCCGTCCCTTCTGCCGGGAAGGGAAGCCGAACTGGAGCCCCCGGTCAAGCGGAGCCGCTCAAGGGCGTCTTGGAGGGCCGGCGCTCATGCTATACCAAATCCGAAACGCGGGAATGAGGGCGCGCATGCCGACAGCAGTCATCACGGGTGGTACCGGCGGGATCGGTGCCGGTGTGGCCGAAACCCTGGCTTCGAGGGGCTGGCGGGTCGTCGCGACCGGCGCGACCGAGGCCGAGGTCGCCAGGTACGACGCGCCGGAAGGCGTGAGCGCCCGCGTTCTCGACGTCACCAGCGACGCGGACGTGGCCGCATTCTTCGCGGACCTCGACGCGCTGGAGGGGCTGGTGAACTGCGCCGGCATCCTGAGAAAGGCCGAGGAATACGACATCGCCACCTTCCAGAAGGTGATCGATGTCAACCTGACCGGCACCATGCGCTGCTGCCTCGCAGCCCACCCGCTTCTGGCACGGGGCGGAGGCGCGATCGTCAACACCGGTTCGATGTACTCGATTTTCGGCGGCCCTCACGCGCCCGCCTATACCGCGTCCAAGGGCGCGGTCGCGCAACTGTCGAAGGCACTGGCGGGCAAATGGGCGCCGGATGGTATCCGCGTGAACGCCATTGCACCCGGCTGGATCGAGACACCCATGACCGAGGCAATCCGGGGCGACGCGACGCGCGAGCCGGCGATCCTGAATCGAACGCCCCTTGGCCGCTGGGGACAACCGGCAGAGGTCGGATCACTCGTCGCGTGGCTTTTGTCGGACGAGGCCTCCTTTGTGACGGGTGCCGTCTATCCGGTGGATGGTGGCTACTCAGCAATGTGACGCGTTGCGCTTTGGGCGCCTCGCGCGAATTCAGGCTCAATTTTTTACCCGGAACCGAAGCCGAATTTGATCCGGTGACAGATGAGTTCAGATGTACCGGAACTAGAGATTTGCCTTAGATTTCTTGCAGGTCCCTCGGCCATTGTATTGATTTGCATAACCCATTGCCTGCACCGACACCAAGACTTGCGAATTCCCCTTGAAGTACGCCAGCCGATAACTCAGCCGAGCTGTCTTGCCTGAACTGTCAGGCAACAGAACGGACCACATCAGAACGAGTTTCTTCGTGGAATCGGATTTCACCTCCGCAGATATCGGACCTCCCTCCACGAAGTGAATGACACCATCTTCGACAAGATATTCGTTGAGCTGCGCGTCGTGAATGAAGATCATCTCTTCGGAAATGAGATTTTCGGTTTTCGTAAGTTTGCAGCGATAAACATCCACTTGCTTTGCGTACGATTGCGAACCGCAAAAAAGCAGCATGATGGCGAGAATTGAAATGGACTTCATCTGGTGCCTCCTAAGTTCCTGCATCATGGCGGGTAGTGCATCTGGATAGCCTTTGCGTCCTGACCTTTAAGCTTTCTCACGTTCGAGCCTGTTTCGGAGAAGATCGATCGGTTGTGGTAGTATCTGTTGTGAATATCCGTAAGCAGTCCGAGAGACTGGACGATTTCCTCAAGAAACACAGATGTCAGTGCCTTGTCGTCGACATCGGTCGCAACCGTCACGCGCGCCATCTGGATTATCGACCCGCCCCGCGGCGCAAAGACTTCCGCCAATCCGGTGGCGCCGCCCAACAAGAAGATCTCGTCAACGGAACGTGGCGCACCATCGAATGCCGCGACGCGGTCGTGTGCCAGAACTATCGAGATTTTCGGCGTTCCACTTGTTATCTGCCTGAGCCTCACCCCGGAATTCACACCAGTAATTTGCGCAATCGCATTCTGGATAGCCCGCTGCGCGGCTTCAGACCGCTTCCTCGTGACCCCATCTTCGACCCTGACAACGCGCACCGTGAGGTCCATCGCGTCAGTCTTTCCCCAGCGGACAAGCGGCTTTTGACACTTGCCACCAGGCGGGGCGGCACAGGCAACTGCACGATAGAAGTCGGGATCGCTTAGTCGCCCTTTGGATTTCACGCTCTCCTGGGCAATTGCTCCCGAAATCACGATGGGGAAGACAAACAGAACTCCAAAGAAAAAACGCTTCATAAGCCCGCAGCAATTTGAGCCAAGGTCGCTGTCAGAAATTGCTTTGGTCCGGCTGGCCATAGACCTCCCAGCGGCCGAGAAATTGACGCCCTACCCAAGGCAATCACCCCTCAACCTCGATCTCATATTTTTCAATCACATAACACAGTCAGATGTCGGCCGCCCTTGATACATATCAATAGCGAAAATCATGTATCGGTCAGTCGAGGCTTTCTGAGTCAACTGTATGGGCAGAGCGAAAATCTCCTAGATTGGTGAACACTGAATTGGAATCGCGCGCGAACGCCGGCCAAGGAAGATCGTGGGGCGTTTTTCGGACGTGGCGCGCCCTTCCACGGGCGCTGTCTATCTGGTGGACGGCGGGTATTCTCAGCTCAAGAGGTGTCGCGAGACGTGATAGAAGACCGGAGCGGCGAAGATGACGCTGTCGAGTTGGTCGAGGAACCCGCCGTGTCCCGGTATGAGATGCGACCAGTCCTTGATACCCTTGTCGCGTTTTATCGCGGCGAAAACGAGGCTCCCAAGTTTCCCGCTGACGGACGCCAGGGTCGCCATCGCAATCGCCCCGGGAAATCCGAAGGGCGTGATCCAGCTCAGCAGCGCACCGATCATGGCGGCGCACAGGATTCCCGTGACCATTCCCTCGATTGTCTTCGAGGAAAAGTTCGGAGCAACGCGATGCCGGCCGAAACTGCGATCCGCGAGATGCTCGAACAAATCCCCGAGCTGGACAACCATCACGAAGAAGACAATCAGCAGAATGGCTCTGTCTGATCCGTCGGGCATGTCGAGAGCCAGCAAAGCCGGAATATGGCTGATGCAGTAGACGCAAATCATCTGCCCCCACTGGGTCTCTGCCACCCGGATGAGGAAGATCTTCGGATCTCCCCTGAGGGCGCTGACAACCGGAAGAAGCAGGAAGACATAGACCGGTATGAACACGGTGAAGAGGTCGCTCCAATCAAAGGCGACGAAGAGATACTGCAGCGGGAGAATGACGAAGAACGCCAGGACCAGCGAGAGGTGGTCCGCGCGTCGCTTCTCGGCCAGCGTCAGGAATTCGCGCAGGGCGGCGAAGCTGACAAAGCCAAAAAGCAGGATCATGCCCGTTCGCCCCCCGAGCAGGGCGAGAGACAGCGCGATCACCATCGCCCACCAGGAATGCACCTTCGTCATGAAGGATTCGACGATGGGATTTGTCTGTCCGGCGGGGAATCTTGCCCGGAGGAGTTCGCCAAGGATGGTCAGAACGCTGAGAATGCAGAATACGGCGACGCCCAGCAGCAGAATGTCGAGCGTGGTTCCACTGGTCATGGCGCGGCATCCTCGGAGGAACGGGACAGCTCGAGGAGAGCGCCTGCCGCCCGCTTGAGGAAATCATCCTTGCTTTCGCCCTCCGCGATGTGAACCGGAGCGCCGAAGGTGACCGTGCAGATGAGCGGCAGCGGGATCACCTCGCCCTTCGGCATGATTTCGTTCAGATTGGCAATCCAAGTCGGGACCAGATCGACATGCGGTCTCGCGCGCCCGATGTTGTAAAGGCCGGCCCGGAAAGGCAGCAGAGGCTCCTCGGTCATGTTGCGCCGTCCCTCGGGGAAGATGATCAGGGACGACCCCTCATCGATCGCCTTGAGGATTTTCTCCAGGGGGTCTTCCTGTCTGGCTTCCGGGCGGCGATCGATCAGGACACAGTTGAAAACTTCCGGTCCGACAAAGGCGCGGAGGCGATTTTTCAGCCAATAGTCCGCCGCCGCCACCGGGCGTGTCTGGCGCCGCATGTGATTGGGAAGAACAGTCCAGATCATTGGCATGTCCGCGTTGCTGACATGATTGGCATAGTAGACACGTTGCCGGGCGACAGGTTCGATGCCGCGCCAGTCCGCCCGCACGGCAGTAATGAACCGTGCGGCGAAGGCCAGCATGTGGCCAACCACCCGCGCGGCGAGTTTTCGAAGATGCGGCAGAACGGAAGCCATGCGCGGACTTTGCGCGAGCCGCGAAAAAAACGGAAGCCGCTTCGCGGCGACGCAAAGGGGAAGACCAACCTCCCAAAAGCCTGTCGGAAACGCATGGATTGCCGCCTTGCCGGCACCGCAGGCGCCCAGTGGCCCGGGACTGCGCGGCAACCAACGATTGCGGCCGGACGTGAAGACCCCCCTCTATCGCTCGATGGGAACGCCCACCATGCTGCCCCACTCCGTCCACGACCCGTCATAAACCCGGACACTTCTGAAACCCAGGAATTCGGTCATCGCGAAACTTGCGAGTGTCGCCCGATGCGAAAGGCGGCAGTACGAAATGATCGGCGTGTCGATGTCATGCACATGAGCACCGATGATCTGCCGGATTTCATCAGCGGACCTGAAGGTCGTGTCCGGATTGAGCAACGCGTCGAAAGGCACGTGTATGGCCCCGGGAATCCGGCCATACCGCTCGGCCCCCACGTCGGGCTTTCCCGGCAATCCCACACGCTGTCCGGAGTATTCCTCGTACGAGCGATGATCGAAGATGAGACTGTCGGGATTGCCGATATTCTCATGCACGTCCCTTCGGGTCGCACGAATGGCCGGATTTCGCTGTCCCATGGTGTAGGTCGCGGGGGCGACGTTCGGTTCCTCCAGCACGATCGGACGGCCTTCACGCCGCCATTTGTCCTTGCCGCCATTGAGAATGCGGACATCGGCATGGCCAAACAACTTGAAGACCCACCAAGCGTAGGTTCCGAATTGAACGGGAGCTCCGTAGAACACGACGGTTGTGTTGTGCCGGATTCCGGCTTCTCCAAGACGAACGCAGAATTCCTCGTCCGCAGGAAACTGACGTTCGAACGGGTCCCATAGCTTCGCCTTCCAGTTCCAGCCCAGGGCACCGGGGATGTGACCTTCCAAGTAATCCTCGCGACCGTCCCAATCAATTTCGATCAGGCGGACGTCGGGGTCATCGATATGGTCCGCCAACCAATCCGTTTCCACCAATGAAGCCATGGTGATCCTCTCCCTTGCGCGGCAACGAAACCATTGCAAACCAAGTCGACATTGTCACGGCGTCCTGCAATGCCTGTGCATTCGACATCCGCGTTGTCCGGGTACGGGGGCCTTCCGTTCCACGCCTTTCTTCAGGGCCATCCCTAACCGGGTGCCTTGATGTGAAAACTGACGACGGCAGCCTTCAAATAAGTCTATCTTCCAGGAAACCACCGTAAGTGGAGCGTGGAATGCCCCTTGAAGCCGACGACGCAAATGCCGTGACACCCTACCAGTTGCCTTTCCCGAAGGACGCGCAGGACGAGATCGTCATCCCGGACGCCATCTCAGGCGACGAGCGGCTCTGGGTGCCGCAGGCCGAGAACGTCTCGTTCCGTCCCCTCTGCCTCAATCGCAGCCAGGGCTACTGGATGAACCTTCTCCGCGTACGCAAATCCGGCGTCCTCTCGCGCCACCGCCACCCCCAGCCCGTGCACGGTTTCGTGCTGAAGGGCCGCTGGCATTACCTCGAACACGACTGGGAGGCGCGCGAAGGCTCCTACGTCTTCGAACCGCCCGGCGAGACGCATACGCTGGTCGTGCCCGACGACGTTGACGAGATGATCACCTATTTCCAGGTGAACGGCGTGATGATCTATGTCGATCCATGGGGCAAGGTCATGGGCTACGAGGACGTATTCACCAAGATCGACATGTGCCGAAACCACTATACCGAAGTCGGTCTGGGCGAGGATTACGTCGACCGGTTCATCCGATAGAGCGTGCGGACAGCTTCAACTGGCCAGCACGTTCTTGAACTGCCAGGGATCTGCCTCGTCGATATCTTCCTCGAACTGGGTCCATCGCTCCGAGATCGGCGTCCAGTCGGTGTAATGCGCCTCGACCGGGCCAAGATAGGGGCGCTGGATTTCAAGGCAGCGCACGTGGTCCATCTCGTCGGTTTCGACGATCCCGGCATTCGGGTTTTCCAGCGCCCAGACCATGCCGGCCAGAACCGCAGATGACACCTGGAGTCCGGTCGCGTTCTGGAACGGAGCCAGATCGCGCGTCTCTTCGATCGACAGGCGCGAGCCGAACCAGAGCGCGTTCTTCTCGTGCCCGTAAAGCAGCACGCCCAGCTCGTCGATTCCCCCGGTGATTTCGTTCTCGTCGAGAATGTGCTGCACTTGCTGGATCTTGCCCGATCCGAAAGTCTCGTGCAGTGACAGTACGGCGTCGTCGCAAGGATGATAGGCATAATGGCAGGTGGGCCGATACTCGGGATTGGCCCCCTCGCCCACGGTGAAATAATCCGAGATCGAGATCGCCTCGTTATGCGTCACGAGGAACCCGAACTGCGGACCGGGTGTCGGACACCACGTGTGAACCCGCGTCATCGCACCGGGGCGCGAAATCCAGATTGCGGCCTGGCAACCGGCTTCATGACCCTGCGCATCTTCGGGCATCCAGGTCTCGTGCGTGCCCCAACCCAGTTCGGCGGGCTGAAAGCCCTCGGAGATGAAGCCCTCGACCGACCACGTATTCACGAAGGTTCCGATCTTCTTCTGGCGCGTCGACTTCTGCGTGTCCCGTTCGGCGATATGGATTCCCTTGACGCCCAGCGATTGCATCATCCGCGCCCAACCATGCCGATCCTTCGGCATCGGATCGGTCCGTCCGGTATCGGCGGCCAGCGTCATCAGCGCTTCCTTGACGAACCAGCTTACCATCCCCGGGTTCGCGCCACAGCAGGAGACCGCGGTGGGGCCGCCCGGATTGCGCGCCTTCTCGTCCCGGACCGCCTGCCGCAGCGCGTAGTTCGTGCGTTTGGAATTGTCCTCCGTGTCGAAATAGAACCCGGCCCACGGCTCGACCACGGTGTCGATGTAGAGCACGCCCAGTTCCCGGCAGCACTTCATGATATCGAGCGACGAGGTGTCCACGCTCAGGTTGACGCAGAATCCCTTGCCTTCGGCGAAGAGCCGCCCCAGCACATCGCGGTAATTCTCTCGCGTCAGCGCCATCTCGACATGATGGATGCCGCGCTGCGACAGGAAGGTATGGTCGTCGAGATTGGGCTCGATCACGAAGACCTTTTTCGCGTCATACTCAAAATGACGTTCGATCAGGGGCAGCGTGCCGCGCCCGATGGATCCGAAACCGATCATGACGATCGGGCCGTCGATCCGGCCGTGGCAGGGGAAACTGGTCATGTCATCACTCCGTGGTCGATCGCAGCGGGCCTAACATGCCCATCCCGGATGTCGAGCCCGCAATTGCAGCCTCAGCGGAAATACCCGACCTCGCTGCCGGGCTCGGCCGCATTGACCAGAAGACCCCAGACGTATTCCGCCACCGAGCGGAAGCAGATCACTTCGGCCCGGCCCTCCTCGTGGAACCACAGCGCCGCCGGCACCTGCGCAAGGCGCGTCCGTCTCATCTCTCCCACGGGCAGCGCGCCGGGCCGCAGATCGGCGGGCGTCAGCTTGGCCAGCACGTTCCGGATCGCCGCGCCCTCGCCTTCCAGAGTGAATGACGCCCGGGCATCGGACACGTCCACCGCAAGGTGATGCTCATTCTTCAGCGCCTTTCCGATCGCGCCCAGCGCCTTGGCAACGCCGTCATGGGGCAAGAGGATCAGAAGCTCGTCCGGCGACATCCAGCAAAGCCCGCTCTCACCAGAGGAACTTGCACCGCGCTGTCCGGGAAACTCCACGCCTGCGGCTTTGGACGCAGCCGCTCTCACCGCCTCGGAGGAAAAATCGCCCCGAAGCGTGATCATGCCGCGAAGCCCGTTCTCACGGATCGCCACCTGCCCCTTGAAGGATGCGCCCTGAAGGGCGCTGACTGCATCAGACATTCTGCTTCTCCCCGTCCGGGTCATAGAAGACCGGGCTGACGATCTTCGCTCTCACCACCGTGCCGTCGAGTTTCGGGAACTCCAGCGTTTCACCCATTCGGTCCGGCCCGCGTTCGACCAGCCCCATGGCGATGCCACGCCCCAGGGTCGGCGAGTGATAGGTCGAGGTCACACGACCTTCTGTCTTCCTCTGTCCGTTGTCGTTCACGCCCGGCTCGGCGGCATAGGCGCCGTCAGGCAGAACGGAGCCATCCTCGGTCTCCAGCCCGACGAGCTTCCAGCGCAAGGGGTCGGTCATGTGCTCGCGCTCCTGCGCGCGCTTGCCCAGATAGTCTTCCTTTTTCTTCGAGATCGCCCAGTTCAGCCCGAGATCCTGCGGGATCACCGTACCGTCCGTCTCGTCTCCGATCATGATGAAGCCCTTCTCGGCCCGCATGATGTGCAGGCACTCGGTGCCGTAGGGCGTGATGCCAAAGGGTTTGCCGGCGGCCAGCAACGCGTCCCAGAATGCGCGGCCCTGCGAGGCGGGCACGGCGATTTCATAGGAGAGCTCGCCCGAGAACGAGATCCGGAAGACCCGTGCGTCGAACCCGCCGATCTTGCCTTCGGCCCATTGCATGAAAGGCAGCGCCTCTTTCGAGAGATCCATATCGCTGCCCAGCGCCTGCAAAACGTCGCGGGCTTTTGGGCCGACAACGGCCACCTGCGCGTATTGCTCGGTCACGTTGGCGACATAGACCTTCCAGTCCCACCACTCGGTCTGGAGCCATTCCTCCATATGGGCATGGATTCGGTCCGCTCCGCCCGTGGTCGTGTGGCAGAGCCAGGTATCCTCGTTGATCCGGGCAACCACACCGTCATCGGTCAGGAACCCGTTCTCGGTGCACATCAGCCCATAGCGGCATTTGCCCACCGGAAGCGTGCTCATCATGTTGGTGTAAAGCATGTCGAGGAAGCGCCCCGCGTCCGGCCCCTTGACGATCAGCTTGCCAAGGGTGGACGCATCCAGAAGACCTACGCCGTTCCGCGTGGCCGTGACCTCGCGCATCACCGCGTCATGCACGCTCTCGCCGTCCCTAGGGAAGGCATAGGGGCGCCGCCAGTGGCCGACCGGCTCCCAGTGCGCGGCGTTCTCCTCGTGCCAGCCGTGGATCGGCGTGCGCCGCAAGGGCTGGAACAACGCGCGCCGCGCCTCGCCCGCGATCGCGCCCATCGAGATCGGCGTATAGGGCGGGCGGAACGTCGTGGTGCCGACCTTGGGAATGTCCTCGCCCAGCTGCCCGGCCAGGATCGCCAGACCGTTGATGTTGGAAAGCTTTCCCTGATCGGTCGCCATGCCGAGCGTGGTGTAGCGCTTGGCGTGCTCGACGCTCTCAAAGCCTTCACGCGCGGCCAGTTCCACGTCCGTCACCTTCACGTCGTTCTGATAATCCAGCCAGGATTTGGCCTTCAGTTCGTAAGGCGCGTTTTCGGGCATGTTCCAGACCGGCGCCAGCGACTGACGCTCCTCGGCCTTGGCATCAGGTGCGTGCCCGGCCTTTGCCGTCCAACCCGCGCGTTCCGCCGCCACACGGCCCGCCTCGAAGGCATCGCCAAGGGCTTCGGCCGTCGTGACCGCACCGCTGGCGATCCCCGCCGTCCCGACGAAGGGCAGCCCGTCCGCGCCCGTCGGCGCCCGGTCGGGGTCGGGGCGGAAGAAGGCCTCGGTCTCATCCCAGACCAGCTTTCCACCGCAATGGGACCAAAGGTGCACGACCGGCGACCAGCCGCCCGACATCGCGACGCAATCGGCCTCGACCTGTTCGATCACCTCGCCGGTGCCCGACTGTTCGCAGATATAGACGTTTTCAACGCGCCCCTTGCCGGTCACTTTCGCGATTCCGCGCCCGGGCGTCACGCGGATGCCCGCATCGCGCGCGGCCTGAACAAGCGGTCCCGTGACCTCCGGCCGCGCATCGACGATCACCGGGGCCGTCAGCCCGGCCGCCTTCAGCGCCAGCGCGGTGCGGTAGGCGTCGTCGTTGTTGGTCACCAATACAAACCGGCGGCCCGGAGCGGCGGCATAATCCACGACATAGTCGCGAACGGCGGATGCCAGCATCACGCCGGGCAGGTCGTTGCCCGCAAATGCCAGCGGCCGTTCGATCGCGCCGGTGGCCGTGACGATCTGGCGGGTCCGCACCTTCCAGAGACGGTGACGCGGAAGGGTGTGGTCGGGCGCGTGATCGGTCAGCCGTTCGTAGACCAGCGCATAACCGTGATCGTAGACACCCGCGCCCATCGCTCGCGTCCGCACCCGCACGTTCGGCATGGCCTCCAGCGCGGCGACAGTCCCGGCGATCCAGTCGACGGCAGGCTTGCCGTCGATCTCGGCGCCATCCACCGGCGCGCGGCCTCCCCAATGCGCCGTCTGCTCGACCAGCAGAACCTCGGCCCCGGCTTCGGCGGCTGCTTTCGCGGCCGTCAGTCCGGCGATTCCACCACCGATAACAAGAACATCCACGGTAATGTGAAAGTACTCGTAGTGATCCGCATCGCGGTGCCGGGGTGCCTTGCCCAAACCAGCCGACTGGCGGATGAAGGGTTCGTAGACATGCTTCCAGAAGGCGCGTGGCCAGAGGAACATCTTGTAATAGAAGCCTGCAGGCAGGAACCGCGAGAGCTTCGCATTGATCTCTCCCACGTCGAACTCAAGGCTTGGCCAATGGTTCTGGCTTTCCGCCACCAGACCATCGAACAACTCGGTGGTCGTGGCGCGCGCGTTCGGCTCGAACGTCTTGGCCGTTCCCAGGTTCATCAGCGCGTTCGGCTCTTCCGGCCCGCTGGTGACGATGCCGCGCGGGCGATGGTACTTGAACGACCGTCCGACCAGCATCTGGTCCTGCCCGATCAGAGCGGATGCCAGCGTATCCCCCTTGAAGCCGCGCAACTGACGGCCGTTGAAGGTGAAGTTCTGCGGCTGGCCACGGTCGATCAGGCGGCCGCCTTTCGGGAGACGATGGCTCATGCGAAATCCCTCCAGCTCCAGCCGGGCCGCTTGGCGGTGATGGCGTCACGGACCTCCTTCGGCGGTTCGGTGACCTGCGCCTTGTAAGTTCCGAAGACCTCCAGCGTCATTGTATCCCGTGCCGCGTGAAACCACTTGCCGCAGCCATGGGAATGGCGCCAGCGCTCGAAGTGAACGCCACGAGGATTCTCGCGCATGAAGAGGTAGCCCTCGAATTCGTCATCCGACGAACCGGGACCGAACCGCTTGAGATGCGCCTCGCCGCCGGGCGAAAGCTCGGTCTCGTCGCAGTCGATGCCGCAATAGGGACAGGTCAGGATCAGCATGGGCTGATTTCCTTTGTCATCAGAGTGTTACAGGTGGAAGCGGAGACGAAAAAGGCGGCAGCCGAAAGGCCGCCGCCAAAAACGCGTCCGGAAACCGGCTCAGTCGGCCGGTGGAACCGGCGTCGCAGAGGTGTCGGGCAAGGCAGGCGCGGCTTCGATACCCGCGCTCTCCTGGGACGTATCGCCGCCGCCACCGGCAAGACCGACGCCGATAAGCGCGACGATGGCAACGAGAACGATGACCACCCAAAGCCACGCGCCGCCCGTGCCCGTGCCGGCGTAGTCCGGGTAGCCCGCGCGATGCCCCGGACGGGCCTGGTCTCGGTGGGAATAGTAGTCAGACATGTCGTGTCCTCCTTCCTGTGGGCAGAAGGAGACCACGAGACGGCGAGTCGCGCAGTAGCTTTGAGCGGCCAGACCGGACATGCGCTAAAAGCTGCGAACCGGGCCTGAGTCGATGCGCTGCAAATGGCCAATTCAAGAGCCGTGATGGTTTTTGGCCGATCAGAAGTTCGTGTAGACCTGCGGTCCCTGGGGTGGCTCGTCCATGATCCCGTAGCCTCGGAAGGAAACAATGACGAGCCCCGCGAGCATGAGAGGGACCGCGACGCCTGCAACGAAACCCAGAACGGCACCTGGCCGGTTGCGCAACCTCTCGGCGATGCTGCGAATGCGGTGGAACAGGCGCATGGGACGGTCTCCTTTCGGTTCGCCCCGGAACCTATGCCGCATCCCCCACGCTTCAAGGCGATCCGAAGATTTCTAAAAGCTTTCGCGGTCGGGCCGTCGGAACAGAATGTTTCCGCACCCGGGCTTCTTTCCTTCCGGCCAGTCCCCATATCAAAGCGGTGAAGGGGAATGCCCAACGGAGGGGAAGGATGAAGGGTATCGTGTTTCTGAGTGCGCTGGCGGGCATTCTCTTTCCGCTGAAGGCACTCTATGCTCGACGCGCGGCGAGGCGGGACCCGGTGGATCCCGAGTCGCTGAAAGCGGTCAACTTTTCCCATTCCAGTGGACACTAGATGAAACCCGTATTCCAGATCATGCCCCTTGCGATTCTTCTTGGTGGCGCATTCGTCGCCGTCTGGCGAGGAATGGACGACCCGTCCAGCCGCAAGGCAAAGCGCAACCGTCGCAAGTAAAGCGCCCGGCGCGACCTGACAGAACGAGACGGGCCCGCCGCCCCCCGCTGTGCACGCTGGCTCCGCACCGAGTTCAGGATCGGCGGACAGGATCAATGCGCCACCCCCGCCGCGACGCTTTCGTCGATGAACCGTCCATCGCGGAACCGGTCCAGCCCGAACTCGGCCGCCAGCGGCCCCGGCTCACCCCGCGCGATCATCTCCGCCGTGGCCCAGCCTGAGCCCGGAATGGCCTTGAAGCCCCCGGTTCCCCAACCGCAGTTGATGAAGACGTTCTCGACCGGCGTCTTCGAGATGATCGGCGAGCGGTCGCCGGTCATGTCCACGATCCCACCCCACATCCGCAGCATCTTCAGCCGCGAAATGATCGGGAAGGTCTCGACCAGCGCGCGCACCGTCTCCTCGATGTGGTGGAAGCTGCCGCGCTGCGTGTAGTTGTTGTAGCCGTCCGCGCCGCCGCCGATCACCATCTCGCCCTTGTCGGACTGGCTCATATAGCCGTGGACCGTGTTCGCCATCACGACGACGTCCATGCAGGGCTTGATCGGCTCCGAAACCAGCGCCTGAAGCGCCACCGATTCAATCGGCAGGCGGAACCCGGCCATGTCGGCGACATGGCCCGAATGACCCGCCACCACGATGCCCAGCTTTTCGCAGTCGATGTCGCCGCGGCTGGTCGTCACGCCCACGACCTTGCCACCCTCGCGCCGGATGCCGGTAACCTCGCATTTCTGGATGACGTCCATGCCCATTTCCGAGCATTTCCGCGCATAACCCCAGGCGACCGCATCATGGCGCGCCGTTCCGCCCCTCGGCTGCCAGAGCGCGCCCAGAACAGGGTAGCGTGGCCCGCGGATCTCGATGATCGGGCAGAGCTTCTTGACCTCTTCCGGCCCGATGAAACGGGTCGCCACACCCTGTAGCGCGTTGGCGTGCGCGGTGCGCTTGTAACCCCGGATCTCGTGCTCGGTCTGGGCCAGCATCATCACGCCGCGGGGGCTGAACATCACGTTGTAGTTCAGGTCCTGGCTCAGGTCCTCATACAGCGACCGCGCCTTCTCGTAGATCGCGGCAGAGGGATCCTGCAGATAGTTCGAGCGGATGATCGTCGTGTTCCGGCCCGTATTACCGCCACCCAGCCACCCTTTTTCGAGGATCGCGACATTCCGGATCCCGTGGTTCTTGCCGAGGTAATAGGCCGTGGCCAACCCGTGGCCGCCCGCGCCGATGATGATCACGTCGTATTTCCGCTTTGGCTCGGGCGAACCCCAGGCCCGTGTCCAGCCCTGGTGGTTGCGCATGGCCTCGCGGGCGACGGCGAAGACGGAATAGCGGCTCATGATACCTCACGCTCCAGAACCGGGCGTCCCCGGCGTTGCTGACGTTCTTCTGCAAGGATTCCCGAAGCATTGGTCTTCAGCAAGCGGCAGGACAAATGTCTTTCGCGACACGAGGACGCGGGAGTTTGTCGCGCTTGCCCCTTCCCGTCCGCGCCTGGGGCGATTAAGTCGGGGGCATGCTGTTCTGGCTTGCTCCGATCCTGATCGCGACCATTGTCGCCCTGCTGCTCCTCCGGGCGCTGCGCACAAGCCGTGAAGACGGGCTGAGCGCGGTTGAATCCGACATCGCGGTCTACCGCGACCAGCTGAAAGAGGTCGATCGCGACCTTGCCCGCGGCGTCCTGACCGAGGCTGAGGCCGAGGCTGTGCGCACCGAAGTGTCGCGCCGCCTGCTGGAAGCCGATCGCCGCGGCGCGAAACGCAGCGCCGCATCCGATGGCCGCGTCCTGCCTGCCGCCGCAATCGTGGTTGCGGCGCTTCTCGCGGGAAGCTTCCTGCTCTACGCACGCGTTGGCGCTCCCGGCCTTGCCGACCTTCCGATGACCGAGCGGCTCGAGAACCTCGACGCCGCCGCACGCGCGCGCCCCTCCCAAGCCGAGGCCGAGGAACAGGCGCGCGAATTTCTCCCCGAGGCGCCCCCGGCCGACCAGAATTTCCTGATCCTGATGGACCAGCTTCGCGCCGCGCTTGCGGACCGGCCCGACGACGTACAGGGCCTGACGCTACTGGCCGAGAACGAGGCGCGGCTGGGCAATTTCACCGCCGCACGCGAGGCGCAGGAGCGCCTTATCGCCGCCTATGGCGAGGATGTTCCGATCGAGGAACGGGTAGCGCTACTGGAACTGATGGTGTTCACCGCCGGCGGTTTCGTGTCACCCGAAGCCGAGGCGGTTCTGTCAGCCATTCTCGAAGCGGAGCCCGGGCACGAGGTCGGTCTCTACTATGCGGGCCTGCTCTTCTCGCAGAACGGCCGCCCGGATCGCGCCTTCCCGATCTGGCGCCGGCTTCTGGAAACCTCGGCGCCCGACGCACCCTGGATGCCCGTGCTTCGCGCCGAGATCGAGAACGTCGCCGCTGCGGCCGGTGTGAATTACAGCCTCCCCGACCAGCGCGGCCCGACAGCCGCCGACATGGCCGCCGCAGGGGACATGACAGCCGAGGAACGGCAGGACATGATCCGCGGCATGGTCGAGGGCCTGGCCGAGCGGCTGGCCACAGATGGCGGCCCGCCCGAGGATTGGGCGCGGTTGATCGGTGCGCTCGGCGTGTTGGGCGAAACCGCCCGCGCCCGTGCCGTCGCCGACGAGGCACTGGCGGTATTCGCGGGCAATTCCGACGCGCTCGCCACCATCAACGCCGCGCGCGCCCGGATCGGCGAATGATCTGCGAGAAGATCGAAGAGTTCACCCGGGCGCTCAGACCCATCCGCCCCGTCGCGGGCCTGGACCTCGGGACCGAGACCATCGGCGTCGCGGTCTCTGACGGTTTCCGACGTGTCGCGACACCACTGGAAACCGTCCGCCGCAAGAAGTTCACCTTGGATGCCGAAAAACTGTTGGCGATCTTTGCCCACCGCGAGATCGCGGGCGTGATCCTCGGACTGCCGCTGAACATGGACGGCAGCGAAGGCCCGCGCGCGCAATCCACCCGTGCGTTCGCGCGCAACCTGTCGCGACTGACCGAGATACCGATCGCCTTCTGGGACGAGCGCCTGTCGACGGTTGCCGCCGAAAAAGCACTGCTTGAGGCGGATACGACACGAAAACGTCGCGCCGAGGTCATCGACCATGTCGCGGCGAGCTATATATTGCAGGGAGCGCTCGACAGGATGGCGCATCTGGAGGCAGGCAGTTGAACGACAGACCCAGCGACATCGTCTGGCGGCGGGACGAAATCGAAAGTCCCTGCGTGAAGATTTGCGTCCTTCAACCGGAAACACGTATCTGCCTTGGATGCTACCGCACCGGCGACGAGATCGCGGCTTGGTCGCGACTGTCGCCCGAAGCACGCAGCGCCATAATGGCCGAACTTCCAGAGCGCGCAAAAACCCTTCCCGGCCGCAGGGGTGGACGCGCGGGCCGGATCGCACGCGGAACCTGAAACGTCCGCTTCCCGGACAACACCCGAAGAAGAAAACGGGCCCGGCGCCAAAGGCGACGGACCCGCAGGACACCGGCGAAGCCGGCGCAATCGCTCAGGCCGGAACGGCCTCGGCTGGAGGCTCCTTGGCCCCCGTCATGAAGGCCACCGCGTCGGACATCGTATAGTCCTTAGGGTCAACGACGCACAGCCGCTTGCCCAGCCGGTGGATGTGGATGCGGTCCGCCAGTTCGAAGACATGGGGCATGTTGTGGCTGATCAGGATGATCGGGATACCCCGAGACCGAACGTCCTGGATCAGTTCCAGAACCCGCCGGCTTTCCTTAACACCAAGCGCCGCCGTCGGCTCGTCGAGGATGATCACCTTCGAGCCGAACGCCGCCGCGCGCGCCACGGCCACGCCCTGACGCTGCCCACCCGACAGTGTTTCCACGGCCTGGTTGATGTTCTGGATCGTCATGAGACCCAATTCCGTCAGCTTCTCCCGCGCGATCTTTTCCATCGCGGGCCGGTCAAGCTGCCGCAACCACTTGCCCATGAAGCCGGGTTTGCGAATTTCGCGCCCCATGAACATGTTGTCTGCAATCGACAGGGCCGGGCTGACGGCGAGCGTCTGATAAACGGTCTCGATGCCATGCGCCCGGGCCTCGATGGGGTTCTCGAACCTGACCGGCTTGCCGTCCAGGTACACTTCCCCCTCGTCGGGTTGAATGGCGCCCGACAAGGCCTTGATCAGCGTCGATTTTCCGGCTCCGTTATCGCCAATGACCGCAAGGATCTCGTCGCTCCTTAACTCGAAGTCGCAGTGGTCCAGAGCTGTCACTCGGCCATAACGCTTGACCAGGTTCTTTCCTGTGAGAATGGGCTCGCTCATCCGGATACCTTTCTAATCCATTGGTCAACGGTTACAGCGGCGATGATCAGCACACCGATCAGAAGGAAGGTCCATTGCGCATCCGCGCCCGCCAGACGCAGCCCCATCTCGAAGACGCCGACGATCAGCGCGCCAAGGAACATGCCGATGATCGACCCCCGGCCGCCGAACAGCGATATGCCTCCGATCACCACGGCGGTGATCGACTGGATATTGCCCTGCATCCCTGTCGAGGCCCCCGGAGAGATCGCGCCGAACCGACCGATCGCCACCCATGCAGCGATACCGCAAAGAAGCCCCGCGACGGTATAGACCTGAATCAGAACCTTGTCGGTGTTCACCCCCGCCAGTTCGGCGGCCTCCTTGTCATCGCCGACGGCATAGACGTGCCTCCCCCACGCCGTACTCGACAGAATATAGGCAAAGATCCCGACAAGGATCAGGAAAGCCACCACGCCATAGGTCACGCGCGCGCCGCCGATCGTGAACAGCTCGCCCCAGAACTGCAGCGACGGGGCCTCGGCCTCGATATCCTGGCTCCGGATCGTTTCGTTCCGCGAATAGATATAGTTCGCCGCCAGAATGATCTGCCACGTGCCCAGCGTCACGATGAAGGGCGGCAGGCGCAGCCGTGCGACCATCCAGCCGTTGGCAAATCCCATCATCGCGCCCGCGGCCAGCCCGATCAGGATCGACAGCTCGGCCGGAATGCCATAGCGGAACGAGAAATTTCCCATGATCACCGTGATGAACACCAGCATCGCGCCCACCGACAGGTCGATACCGGCGGTGATGATCACCAGCGCCTGTGCGATGCCCAGAATGCCGACGATGCCCACCTGCTGAAGGATCAGCGACAGGGTGCCGACACGCCAGAAATTCGGATTGATCAGACCGAACGCGATGATCGCGGCGATGATTACGATCAGCGGAACAAGGAACGGATACTTGTGCAAAAGACTGTGGACCGTACCGAAAAACCCGGTGTCGTGACCATCGAACTCGGCCACGGCCTCCTCCCGGCGCGTCTTTACGGACTCCTCGTAACTGTCGGAATCGGCTGCCATGCTCCCCTCCCCAGAGATAATTCAGGCAATAGAAAAGGGGCGGGCCGAAACCCGCCCCCTGATATCAAGACTGCACTCAAGTGATCCCTTGGATCAACCCCAGCAGAGCTCGAGACCTTCGGCAACGCTGATCGACGGCACGCCGTCGACCGGCTTGTCGGTGATCAGCGCGACACCGGTGTCGAAGAAGTTCTTGCCTTCGGTCGGCGCCGGCTTCTCGCCGGTGTCGGCGAAGGTGCGGATCGCCTCGACGCCAAGTTTCGCCATCAGAAGCGGGTACTGCTGCGAGGTGGCGTCGATGATGCCGGCTTCGACATCCTTCACGCCCGGGCAGCCGCCGTCGACGCCGGTGATGATGACGTCATCGGCCTGAATGCCCATCGCCTTCATGGCTTCCCACGCGCCCGAAGCGGCGGGCTCGTTGATCGAGTAGACGACGTTGATGTCGGGATCGATGGCCAGAAGGTTCTCCATCGCCTTGCGGCCGCCTTCCGGGTTGCCCTCGGTGACGTCGTTGCCGACGATGCGCGGATCGTCCTCGTCGCCCCAGCGGTTCGGGTCGTTCAGCTCGATGCCGAAGCCATGCATGAAGCCCTGGTTCCGCAGCACGCCAACCGTCGGCTGAGCCGGGTTGATGTTCAGACCAGCGATCTTCGCATTCGCCGCCCCCTCTTCGCCCAGCGTCGCACGCGCCCAGGCACCGGCAAGACGGCCGGCTTCGAAGTTGTCGGTGGCGAAGGTCATGTCGGCGGTTTCGATCGGCGCAAACGGCGTGTCGAGCGCGATCACCAGAACCCCGGCGTCACGTGCAGCGGTCACGGCCGCGACAAGCGAGTCCGGAATGGACGGGGTGATCAGGATACCGCTCGCACCGTTGGCGACGCAGGTTTCGATCGCGGTGATCTGCGACTCAAAGTCGGTGTCGAACTTGCCCGAGAACGTCGAGAGTTCCACGCTCTGCTCTTCCGCAGCCTGCTGCGCACCTTCGCGCATCTTGACGAAGAACGGGTTGGTTTCGGTTTTTGTGATCAGGCAAGCGCTGACCGAATGGCTTCCGGCATAGGCACTGCTCGCAGCGATCGCGAGCGCAGCAGCGGATGCACCAAGTGTAAGAATTTTCTTCAAGGCTAGTCCTCCCAAGACTTGTTTGTGGTCGTTCGACCTTAGAGCACGCGCTCCAAGGCACGTGTCGTGGCAACAGGAAAAACAAATTCCCAACATCTGTCAATAAATAAATCAACTTTATTTATTATTGACAAAAGCCCCCGCCACTCGCAGTCTCCTGCGACAAGGGAGGACGCTCGTGCATCGGGTCGAAACAGCCGAATCTTATCAGCTTTCTGGCGTAAAAGGCTCGAATCAAAGCGGAATTCGCGCACACAACGAACGACTTCTGTTAACGATCCTTCGGCAGGGCGGCCCCATGGCGAAGGCAGACATCGCACGATCCACCGGACTTTCCGCGCAGACCGTCTCGAACATCATGCGTAGCCTTGAGGATGACGGGCTGATCGTCAAGGGCGAGCCGCAGCGTGGCCGTGTCGGCCAGCCCTCGATCCCGATCTCACTGGCGGAAGACGGGGCGTTTTTCTGGGGCATGAAGATCGGCCGGCGCAGTACAGAGCTGGTTCTGATCAACTTTCTCGGAAAGGTTATCGCGTCGGCCCATCGCACCTATCGCTACCCGACGCCCGAAGACACGGTGCAATTCGCCCGCAAGTCGGTCACTCGAATCGTCAACACCCTCACAAGTGTGCAACGAGAAAAGATCGCCGGCTTCGGCATCGCAATGCCTTTCCAGATCTGGCGCTGGGCGCGGGAAATCAACGTCGCGCCGGAGACCATGTCCGCCTGGAGGACTTTCGACGTCGCCGAGGCTTTGGAAGACATTTGCGGCTGTCCGGTCTTCCTTGAAAACGACGCATCCGCAGCATGCGGTGCCGAACTTGTTTTCGGCGATGCCACCCTGCCGCGGGATTTCCTGTATTTCTATGTCGGCTACTTCATCGGTGGCGGCGTCTCCCTTGGCGGACGCCTCTTTACCGGTCCGACCGGCAATGCCGGCGCGATCGGCCCTATGCCGGTTATGGATCAAGCTGGGCAGCCAACCCAGCTTCTCGAGGCGGCCTCGCTGTCGTGTCTCGAACGTGAAGTGCAAGCGGCGCACGGCGACAGTGAAAGCCTTTGGGCATCAACGGAAAGCTGGAACGTCCCCGAAGACGTCTTGCGCGACTGGGTGAACACCACGGCAAACGGTCTGTCGCAGGCCATCGTGTCGGCCCTTTCGATCATAGACTTTGAAGCCATCCTGATCGACGGCTGGATGCCCGTCAGCCTCCGGGCCAGCCTCGTCGCAGCCACTCGCGACAAGCTCGAAACGGCGAACATGACTGGCCTCAACAAGCCGCAGATCCGCGAAGGCAGCATCGGGCCGGACGCCCGCGCGCTCGGAGCCGCAAGCCTGCCTCTGTCGCACCGGTTCCTGCTGGACAGCCGGGCTTCGGTCTAGGCTTGCCCAGACCGGCGCAGACGGCGTAGCGTCTGGGCGACATGAGCATCCGTTTTTTCTCCGACAAGACCCGACCGGTCCATCTTGGCCCCTACCCGCTGGAAAGACTTGCCCGGCAGGACAGCGCCGTGCTCGCAGGGGTTCCCGCACCCGCGCCGCTGGAATTCCGGCGCCCCAAGACGCCCGCCAGCCTTGTGAACGCCATGGCCGAATACCAGGCGATGATGGACGCGATCCGGGACGGACTGGTGAACAAGGCGCGTGCCGAGTGTCCGGGCGATCCGACCGAACGGGCCAATCACCTGAAAGCCTTCGGGTATTTTTCCGACGCCGCGATGATCGGCATCTGCCGGCTTCCGGCGGAGGCGCATCTGAGCGAGCCATGGCGCAATCCGGATATCGACCGTCTGGCCAATGACCTAAAGACCCGTCAGACCAAGACGCTGGCCTCGGGCATCGACATGATCATGGCCGATCTGAAGGAGTCGATGGAGGCCCCGCCCTCGACGATTGACGGCCACACCCATGCGATTGTCTTCCTCTACGACTTCCCCCGCGACCCACGTGGCGGCGAAGCCGGCACCGAATGGCTGGACGACGCACAGGCGCACCGGGCCTGCCTCCGGGCCTCGGAAACCGCCGTGGTGCTGGCCAACTACATCCGCCTTCTGGGCTGGGACGCCAAGGCCCACACCGGAACCTCCTCCGACGTCGACCTGAACCGCCTGACGGTCGAGGCCGGCCTCGCAGTCCCTCAGGACGGCCGGCTCGTGAACCCGTTTGCCGGCGACCGCTTCGGTGTCGCCGCGCTGACCACGAGTTTCGAGATGGCCCCAGACCGCCCCCTCTCCCGTCGCCAACCGATCCTGGGTCCCCGATGGTGGCTGGGCTATCGCACCCGGAAGAACGCCTTGAACCGCGACCCGTTCGAGAAACGCCGCTTCCACGAAGGCCCACACCCGTTCGAAACGCTGAAGCGCGTGGATGACCCCACCACCTTCATCGACGAACCCCGCGTCGCCCGCGTGCCCAAGCGCACCGACATGTTCGCGCGCGCCCAGTTCGGCGACCTTGGCAAGACGGTCCAGGACGGCGCCAGAAACGGCCACTACGCCCGCAAGGCCGCGCCCTCCGCCGCCGAGCGCCGGATGCTCGGCGCTTTTGTCCTGTTGCAGGACGGCGAACCCTCAGCGGGTGCAAGGCCGGATGACGCCTGGCGCAATGCCTTGGCGATCAAGGTCGCCAGCTACTTCCTTGGCGTCGATGCCGTCGGCATCTCGCGCTGCCCGGACTGGGCGTGGTACTCCCACGACGCCACCGGCGCGCCCATCGACCCGCCTCACGATCAGGCGATCTCGATGATCATCGACCAGGGCTACGAGACGATGGAGGGCGCTTCCGGCGACGACTGGATCAGCGTCGCGCAATCCATGCGCGCCTACCTGCGCTTCTCGCTTCTGGGCGGCGTTATCGCCAAACAAATCAGAAACCTCGGCTACAAGGCAAAGGCACACACCGTGCTTGATGGCGAGGTCCTGCAGCCGCCGCTCCTTCTCCTCTCCGGTCTGGGCGAGGTCTCCCGCATTGGCGAGGTAATCCTGAACCCCTTCCTCGGCCCGCGCCTGAAGTCCGGCGTCGTCACCACCGACATGCCGCTGGCCCACGACAAGCCCATCGATTTCGGCCTGCAAAAGTTCTGCAAGGCCTGCAACAAATGCGCCCGCGAATGCCCGTCCGGGGCGATCACCGCCGGGCCGAAGCTGATGTTTAACGGCTACGAGATCTGGAAATCCGACAGCCAGCGCTGCGCCACCTACCGGATCACGACGCCGGGCGGCGCGATGTGCGGACGCTGCATGAAGACCTGCCCGTGGAACCTCGAAGGCATCTTCGCCGAGAAACCGTTCCGCTGGGCCGCGATGAACATCCCGCAACTCGCTCCGTCATTGGCGAAACTCGACGACAAGCTGGGGCGCGGCGGGCTGAACCCGGTCAAGAAATGGTGGTGGGATCTCGAAATCGAGGACGACGGCGGCTATCGCCCGACGAAGAAAGAGATCAACGCCCGCGACCTGCAACGCGATCTCGACCTGAAATACGAGGACCAGACGCTCGCCGTCTACCCCGCGCCGCTGACCCCGCCGCCCTGGCCCTACCCCTATCCCATGGACCGCGAAAAGGGAATCGAAGCCTATCAGGCCATGATCACTGCCGAGGAATACAAGGATCGGCTGGCCAAGGGACAGGCCGACAGCATCGTCCACAAGGTACCCGACTGGTCCGATCCTCCCGTTGTTCGCGTCACCGTCTCGAAGGTCGAGAAGATGTCGGACGACATCACCAAGTACGAATTCCGCGATACCGACGGGCGCGACCTGCCCGAATGGACCGCGGGCGCGCACCTGGATATCGTCGTGGCGCCCGAGTATCTCCGGCAGTACTCCATGTCAGGCGATCCTGCGGACCGCTCAAAATACCAGATCGGCGTCCTGCGCGAGGATGCGGGGCGCGGCGGCTCGAAGCTGATGCATCGTATCTTCGCCGAAGGCCGCCGGGTCTTCATCTCGAAGCCCATCAACCATTTCCCGCTGGACGAGACCGCCACCCGCACCTTCCTGATGGGCGGAGGCATCGGCGTGACGCCGATGATCGCCATGGGCCACCGCCTGCATGCCCTGGGCGCCGATTTCGTGCTGCACTATTCGGTCAAGACCCGTGCAACGGCGGGCTATCTGAACGACCTCGCTCAGGTCCCATGGGCCGACCGCGTCTCGCTCCATGTCTCGGACGAAGGCACACGTGCGGATCTCGATCACTTGTTGTCAGGGCATCAGGAAGGCTGGCATGTCTACACCTGCGGGCCTGACCGCTACATGCAGAGCGTCATAGAAGCCGCTGAAAGACAAGGATTTCCCGAAGAGTCACGGCATCTCGAATACTTCTCGGTCCCCGAGGTTCCCGACTACGAGAACCATCCTTTCACATTGCGCCTCACCCGCTCGAACCGCGACGTTCAGGTCGCGGCCGACGAATCCGCGACAGACGCGCTGGCGCGCATCGGCATCCATGTAGATGTGAAATGCTCCGACGGCATTTGCGGTGTCTGCAAATGCGGCCTTGTCTCGGGCGACGTGGAACACCGCGACTTCGTGCTGTCGAAAGCCCAACGCAAGGACGCGATCATCCTCTGCCAGTCCCGCGCAGCGGAACCGGACGGTGTCATCGAGATTGATCTCTGATCAGAGACGGCCCCTCGCCCGACCGGATTCTTCCGGAGCCGCAGACAGGATCCGATACATCAGTTCCTGCATCCCCGACACTTCGGTCTTCGAATAGATCGAACGCAGATGCGAGCGAATAGTCGACTCCGAAAGGCCAAGTTCGTCGGTCAATGCCTTCACCGAAAGCCCGCGCGACAGCATCACGCAGACGCGGAATTCGGCCCGCGTCAGTTTCGCCGGATTGGACATTCCAAGGATCGGCGCATCCGGCTTCAGCTTGCTGGCCGCTGCGGCCTGACGGGCACGGATCATCCGGTCGTCCATCTGGGCCTGCGTCACCAGCCCGGCTTTACGCCCGGCCCACGCGCGAACGAGGGTCGGCATCAGCGACTCGAGCTCCAGCTTTTCGCTGTAGGCCAGATCCCGCGTGAAGTGGAATTCGAGATAATCCTGCTGTTGCAGGTTGCCTTCAAGAGCAACCACCACGATCTCGCGCATGTTGCGCGCGGCACGCCAGTTCTCAAGCGTCTGAGTGGTTACCCAGCTTGAATCCTCGACGTGGTCCGACAGGAACCAGATCGTCGATGTACGGGCCTTCGTGAACAGGTACCCCATGACGTCCTGACACAAGGGACGGCTCAGCTTGACGGAGTCCGCGTTCGAGTTCTGTGCGTCATGGATACAAACGGCCCGCGGCCTCTCCTGACCGCGATGAAGCCGCGACAAGACCGCAGCCTCTGCCCGGAAACCCGTGGCCAATGATGTCAGTGCATCCTGCAGCGGCATGGAGCCATGAAGCCCACCACACCAGCTCGCGATACCGTCAAGGACCCTCAGGTCCGGGCCGTACTTGTCGGCCCTAAATTCGCCGCCATCCCTCTCAAACAAAACTTTGCTCCCACTCTACGCGTGAACAGGCGTCCACCTGCGGAAAACTCTGAAACTCAGGCCTTGGTGAAAATAATTCCAGACCCATCCCCAAGCTTTGACCCAACTCAACTTCCCGCCTTTAGTCAAGCATTCCACGGAAGATGCCAAATTTTCCCCTAGAGGTTGAGAAATTCATCACAGTTCTTCGTCAACAGTCAGATCAAATCCACTCGGATTGTTGCCGCACACGCAACCAAGTGCGTCCATCCGAAAGATCACTGCCCGTTAAATCAGCACCTTGCGACTCGCGACTTTCAGCTACTCACGCCT
This sequence comes from Silicimonas lutimaris, assembly GCF_047314965.1. NCBI lineage: Bacteria > Pseudomonadati > Pseudomonadota > Alphaproteobacteria > Rhodobacterales > Paracoccaceae > Silicimonas > Silicimonas lutimaris. The sequence continues at coordinate 43,989 of NZ_JBLBVK010000053.1, forward strand.
CGGCATTGCTGAGGTCGAATACAAGAAAGTGCCGGCTTGCCTCCTTGAATGCGCCATATTCGACCGCTTTTGTCCCGACCCGACAGACAATGAATTTCAAGACGCCCGGACTGTTACCGTTGATGACGATATTCGAGAAAAAAGATACTCACTTCGCAAGAGCGGCCCGCCCGAATGACGTGGAACTACACGCTCTGGCAAGTGAGCGGGAGGCTTGGACATGACAATGGCCTCGGAAACCATCTTCGAAGCTCCGGCAACGCGCCAGCGCCTGGCCATCGTCTTTCTCTCCACATACGTCGTTATGCTGATGGCCGCAGGTGGCGGCCAGATTGTCGATCCTTTCGTTCACTACGACGATTACCCTGCGCTCGTCCTGTACCCCGAGGGCTACTACATGAAGACCCTCGCCGAGGGGCGTTGGCTGAACTACTGGTGGCATCTGCGAGGTGTCTTCACCCCGCCATGGTTCAATTTCCAACTCTACGTCATCGGCTGGGCCCTTTTCTCTGCGGCCGCGTCGCTCAGCATTTTCCGAACCTCCGATATCCGCTATCCCGGATTGCTGGCGGCGCTTCTCGTTCTTGCGCCTCAGACAACCCTCATTTCCGGATGGTTCAATACGCTGATCCCCGGCGTCTGGCTGATGGCAGCCTATGCCGCCACCACACTGTTCGTGTCCGCCCGTACAGGAAGCCTGCTTCTGCTCGTCTTCGTACCCCTGGCGCTGCAGACCTACTCGTCCTACCCCTTTATGCTGCTGGCGATCTGCATGATGCGCGAGGATCAGGAGAAATCGCTGACAACGCTTGTCGGGCTCATGGCGCTGTTCACTCTGTCCTTTGGTCTCGGGATTCTTGTCATCTATTCCCTGAACTTTGCAGTCCATGAGATCTTTGGCGTCGCTCTTGCCGGTTGGCGCGATCCGGAACCTGCAAGCGATCTTACCGGGCTGATCCACAACCTTTCCAAGACGGTCGCAAGCCTGACCCAGCTCTACTCCATGACAGGCTTCGGGAAGCCTGCGCTTTCGGCCATGATCGCGACCGCATTCCTTGCAAGCCTCGTGGCGATCTGCAGGAAGAGACCGATCGAAGTCCTGTTCATCCTGGTGCCGGCGATCGCGGGCCTGGGCCTTCTGTGCCTTCACTCGGCGGCGGAAGGGATCATCTTTCCGTTCCGCTCAACGTATTTCGTATGGCTCACCGTCGCGATCAGCGTCGTGCGAGCGGTGCAACTTCGCGAGCCGGGCAACGGCTCGGCTCCGTTCGCCCTGACATTGATGTTCACCCTCACTGTCGGTGCCATGGTACGTGTGCACAATCAGGGCCTTTCGATCTGGCAACATGAAACACGGCTTATCGCAGCTCAGATACCTGCAACCGCGCGCGAGATCTTCATCCATGGCACCCATCTTGCGATCAACGGACCCAGCGGACCGCTGACCCAGAGTCCCGGCGATTTCCAATACCGTGTGACCTACCTGACCAGCATCTGGGCGGAGATGTGTACCGAAGACCCGGAGAGCTGCGAAGGCGTCACCCCTCCGTTCGAGCCCCCGGTCAGCGGTGACCCGTTGCTAATTCTACAGAACGACGAGTCAGTCTTCATTCGGCTGCCCATCACCGAAATCGAAAGTTGAAGGCGGCCACTGAAGGGAACAGCGTAGTGGGCCGTATCATCTCGATATTGGAAAATGGTTGCCGAAAACCGGTGCTATTCGAGCGACGTCACCCAATGATAAGAAGCCAATCCGCGAAAACAATCTTGAGCCCGGGCGAACCACTCGGGACATCGACTGAAAGGCAAACCGCCAGCGCGCTGCGGCGGCGGCTCGCTATCGTATTCTTTGCAACCTATGCAGTGCTGCTGCTGGTGGCGGGTAACGACCATCTGCGCAACCCAACCTTTCATTTCGATGATGTTCCAGCATTGTTTCTTTTGCCCGAGGAGTACTTCAGCAAGGCAGTGTCTGAAGGCCGTTGGCTCAACTATGTCTGGCATTTGCGCGGTGTCTACACACCTCCGTGGCTCAACTTTCAGTTTTATCTGGCGGGATGGTCGCTGTTTCTCGCTTCCGCGGCCACGAATGTCTTCCGAACCGGACCATTGCACTATCCGCTCCTGATGGCGGTTCTCGCTGCGCTTGGACCTCAGGCAACGTTGATGTCTGGGTGGTACAATACACTGATCCCCGGCGTCTGGCTTTTGGCAGCCTTCTCCGTTGCGGCACTCTTCATGTCCGAGCGCGCAGGTCGCTGGCTTCTAGCCGTTTTTGTGCCAATCTCGCTTCAAGTTTACACCTCGTACCAGTTCCTAATTCTGGGCATCTGCCTTCTGCGTGAAGACAGGCCCAAAACACTGCAGGCACTTTGGCACATCGTGATCCTGTTCGGAGCATCTCTCGTTGTCGGGATCTTGCTGATCTTTGCCACAAACTATGCGATTGTCGGCGTCTTCGGCGTGGAGCCGGCCACTTGGCGCGAGGCTGTTCCGCCGAAGGACTTTCAAGACCTGGTCGCGAACTTTGCCATTGTCAGGTCAAGCCTCATTGAAGCATTTGTCGCGACGGGTTCAGGCTCCGCGCCTCATGCAACCCTGATATTTCTTCTGTTTCTTGCCTCGCTTGGCGTGCTTGCCATGACACAACCAGATGACGCCGTCGCCATCTGCATGGTTATGCTCGCCGGTCTGGGATTTCTGGCGCTGCTCGGCGTTGCCAAGGGTATGGAATTTCCCGCGCGCGCCACGGGCTTTACGTGGTTCATGTTCGCAGTGGCCTCGGTCGCTGCCGCACGCGCCATCGGGAGCTTCGCCGCAAGGATGAGTCAAGCCGCAATCGTCGCCATTACCGTTCTTGGCCTGGTTCAGGCAGGCACCGCGCTCGACCACTTTGGTCGCGCCTCAGCCTGGCAGGCTCAGGTCACCGATCTGGCGCGGCGCATTCCTGACGGTACGGAACTGGTGTATATCTATGGACCCGGTGAACTGATGCCCCGCTCTCACCAACCAGACTCACAGCTGGACCTCATTTTTCATCTTGCAATAGCAGCGGGCATCCCAACGACGGATTGCGAGATCACTCCAGGCAATTGCAGACACCTCAGCCCCCCGTCCGGGGCAGACGGAGTTGACAATGCTCTGCAGGTGGACACGCAAGGGCGTGTGACTTTTCTGAAATTACCCTAGCCGACCCGGAGCCGTGCGACCGTCGCACAGCCATAAGGGTTTTGGAACGTTAGGGACGGATCGGGCCAAGAAATCCTACGCGCCCGCAGACCTGGCTCGCCGTGCAAGAACACTCGCTCTCTGCCGCGCAATGGCCGTTACAACACTGGTGGGAAGAACCCGAACCACCGTCCGCCTCATACGCCAAAGGGCATCACCGGCATTCTCAACTCGACCTTGAACGCGCGTCGACAGAACATCGCTGGGCAGCCTCTTCTCTCCTGCGGCGTTTGCGTAAAGGACTGAATTGTAGCGGTACCAGGGTTCAACCGAGCGATCGCCCATCAGCTTCGGGCGGAGACAGTCGAACGCCGCGTAACCGCGATCCTCGAACTTGCCCTGCCAATAGCTCAACGGCTGTTCGTTGATGTGAAACTCACCGCCCTGCCCCTTCACGGCGGCGGAAAAAATTATCAGATCGGCATGCTTCACCAGCCCATCCACAAGAGTGTCTGCTGCAGTTTCGGGAAGATGCTCTCCGACCTCCAGGGATTGTGCGAGATCGAAGCGCCGTCCAAGATCCTGCGGCACTGTCAGATCGACCGCGCGGAAACACTCTTTGGGAATGGCAAGATGCGCGCGGTCCACATAATCCCCATCGAGGCCGCAAACGTCGGATACGCCGGCTTTGCGCCACTCATCCAACCACACGCCTCTTCCGGACCCGAAATCGACTACGCTTTCGGGGCGCAACCAAGGCTGCGCGACCGAGATCAGGCGCTTGGCCGACGCGCGTGCTCCCTGATCAATGTAGTCGAAGAACTCTTGGGAATATACGTGACTCATCTATAGTCCTCTCTTGCGCTCGGAATTCGGTAAACCCAGAAGCGGAATATTATGTAGTTCAGAACAGGAAGAACCACGACTACGACCAAGGCGCTCAACCAGGATGGCCAGGAAAAATAGGGTCCTGCCAGCGATGTGATAATCGAGGAAAAGAGCAATCCCAGACCTATCGTCAAGGCGAAGCGAAATACCTGTGGAGCACTCCAGATCGATGCCTTGAACGTCCACAAGGTCTGCACGATGTATTGGAAAATCACCGCCAAAGAAAAAGCGATCAGGTTTGCCTGGAATTGGCCAAGGCCGGCTTCCGAGGCGAGCATAAGGTAGATAACGACATAGATAAGGGCGACAAGGCCGCCTGTCGTAGAAAACCGAAGGAGGCGAAGGAACTCCACCTGAGTCATTGATTTTTCTGCTTCGTTTCGGAAACCGTATCGAAACCGACTTCTTCAGATGTAAAGTACAACGGGCGACCTTTTGCTTCGATGTACAGCCTCCCGAGGTATTCTCCCATGATGCCAAGGGTAAGAAGTTGAATCCCCGAAAAGAAGCTGATCGCAATCAGCATCGAAGACCAACCGGGAACGGTCTGATAGAAAATCATGGAACCGATCGCATACAGCACCATGATGAAGGTTATCGCCAGCGAGTAGAACGCCAGTCTTGTCGCCAGCCTCAAGGGCCGGGTGGAGAAACCGGTCACTGCATCCAAGGCAAATCTGATCATGGCACGCAGCGGGTATTTCGTTTCTCCGGCAACACGTTTCTCTCGGACGTACTCGACACCGATCTGCCGGAACCCTACCCAGCTGAACATGCCACGGATGAAGCGGGACTTTTCAGGCATCAACAATACGGCATCAAGTGCCCTGCGGTTCACAAGCCTGAAATCGCCCGTATCATTGGGGATTTTCGCATCGGATAGGGTATTGAGAAGCCGATAGAAAACATAGGCCGTCGCGCGCTTGAACAGTGTTTCGCCTTTGCGCGAAAGACGACGGCCATACACCACGTCGTATCCGCGATCCATCATCGCCATCATGTCACCGATCAGCTCCGGCGGATCCTGCAAGTCGGCGTCGAGCATGAAAATGCGTTCGCCGCGCGCCGCTTCAAGCCCGGCAGTCAGCGCCACCTGATGACCGCGATTGGCAGAAAGACGCAGACCCCGCAAAGTTGGTACGGACTCGCACGCCTGGCTGATCACGTCCCATGTACGATCGGTAGACCCGTCATCCACCAGAATGATCTCTCTGGAGTCGGCCCAAGGCTCAGTCGCAGCGACAATGCGCTGAACCAGCAGAGGAACGGTCTCCTCCTCGTTCATGCAAGGGATCACGATGGAAAGTATCAATTTCACTGCTCTTTTTTTCGCAGCAAATAGACAGCTTTCATCGTTTCGGATCAAGCAGGGCAGAGTCGCGGCGATGTCGTCGATTCAGCCAGTGCTTCTCACGCAACACATACCCTGGCCGTCCTTTCCGCCGCCGTAAGGGCATCTCTGGTGATGTACCGGCCGCCCATGCGCGGCGGAACCAACTCGCAAAAAACCGAAAGGCCATCCTTTCGGATGGCCCAACGGATACAGCGAGAAACGACGCGGAGTCACAAATCGCCGAACGTATTCATCCAGCGGATAACGACAGGGCCAACGATCAGCAGGATCATGGCCGGCAGCATCAGGGCAGACATAACGGCCGACATTTTCACCGGCAGCTTGTTCGCCTTTTCCTGGGCCTTCAACTCGCGATTGACACGCATCTCGTGCGCGTAGATCTGAAGCGCGTCGGAAATCGAGGTACCGAAGCGGATCGACTGAAGGATCACGTTCGAGAACGAGGCGACCTCATCCACACCGGTTCTCTGCGCCATGGCCATGAGAGCGCTTTCCCGTTCGCCGCCTGCTGAAATCTCCAGCTGCACCATGCGGAACTCCTGGCTGATTGCCGGAGAAGAATGCACCATCTCGTTACCAACGCGCGTCATCGCGGCATCAAGCCCCATGCCCGCCTCGACCGAAATCTGGATCAGGTCGAGAGCGTTCGGGAAGCTTTCCTCGATCTCCCGCCGCCTCTCCTTGACCTTTCTGGAAAGCCAGATCGAAGGAAGAAAGAAGCCGATACCGGCCAGAAGCGTCAGCAGCTGGAACATGACCAGTCGCGGCGTGCTGTCGACAAACCAGAGTACCGGCCCCGGAAGCCAGACACCCGACTGTCGAAGGAACAGCAGGAGCACGACCACCATCGGCAGGCCGATCGCCAGACCGATCCGCCAGAGGAAGAACTTCAGAATGGCGCCTTCGCCGACGAATCCGGCGTTGGTGAGGTTGCGCCGAAGGCTGCTCCGCTCGCGCTTGTCGGACGGCATGAGGGCCTTCCACATGCCCTTCGGATCGATCTCGGGGTTGTGGAGAAGCCCGGCGTCGAACGCCGTCATGCGATGACCAAGGCCGTGCTTGTTGTATCGGCGGGCCGCCGGGTTCGCGGGACGCACCGCATCGAACGCACCGAAGACGAAAAGCATCGTTCCGATACCGACCCCGATCATCAGCAGGATGTTTCCACCGCTGTTCAGGGCAGGAAAAAGACTCTGAAACCATTCCCACATATCGAAACTCCCGTCCTAGAACCTGAAGGTGACCAGCTTGCGAAGAATGACGGCGTTCACGAGAACAAGCGTCACCACGATGAACACCAGCGGCTTCGCGCCAGGTTCATCCGCGATATCCCCGTAATAGGCCGGTGACATCACGTTCAGACCGACAAAGATGATCACGGGCACGACACTCAGGATCGCCGCAGACAGACGTCCTTCTGCCGAGATTGCCTTGATCTTGCGGCGCATCGTCAGCCGGTCGCGGATCACCTTGGACAGCACGCTGAGAATCCGGGCCAGGTCGCCGCCGGTGCCGTGCTGGATGGCGATCGCCGTCGCAAGATACTGAAGGTCTTCTTCGTTGATACGGTCCGCGAATTCGTTGAACGCATCCGTCAGGTCGTCACCATAGGAAACCTGATCGACCACGATACCGAATTCCGTTCCGATCGGATCTGGCATCTCGTTGGCGACCGCCGCCAGAGATGCGTTCAAGGGATGACCAACCTTAAGACCGCGCGCCATCATGTCCAGTGCATCCGGAAGCTGGCGGATCAGATCGTTGACCCGCTGCGTCCGCTGCAACCGGACGGCCATGATCGGCACGAAGAAGCAGAGGATAAAGGCCACCAGCACTGCCGTCGGCAGAACCATCAACTGCGAAAAGATGACGACAACCGCAACGAAGCCGGCGAAGCAGGTGGTCAGGAAGGCACCCGAGGACATCGTGATCCCGGCCTGGCGCAGAACCCTTGGCAAGTCGCCCACCAGCGGAAGGCGGTTCATGAATGTCCGCTTCTCCTCCGGCTTGAGGATCGCGAGGATTTCCTCGGTCGTTGCCCCCTTCGAGATCATCTTCATCCGGCGGCTGCGGATGTCCTCGGTCCGTCCACGGCGAGAAACCAGCTGCCGTAGACCTTCCAGGATCAGAAGACCACCAACCACCGCACCCACATAGACGGCGAACTGAAGATCGATTTGCTGCAGTATCTCCTGGAACATGGCTTACATCCTGATGATATTCGTGCCGCTCAGATCGACACCGGAGGTGATCAGCTGCTCGGCGCATTTCGGACGCATGCCGGTCGGCATGAACTGACCCAGCACCTTGCCGTTCTCGTCCTTGCCGGTCCGCTTGAAGACAAAGATGTCCTGCATGGTGATCGTGTCGCCTTCCATGCCGGTGATCTCGCTGATGCTCATGACCTTGCGGTTACCGTCCGACAGACGGTTGAGCTGGACCACGAAGTTGATGCCCGACGCAATCTGGTTCCGGATGGCCGAGAGCGGCAGATCGATGCCGATCATGGTCACCATCTGCTCGATCCGGGTCAGCGCATCGCGCGCGGTGTTGGCGTGAACCGTCGTCATCGAACCGTCGTGGCCCGTGTTCATGGCCTGAAGCATGTCGAAGGTTTCTGCACCACGCACCTCGCCCACGATGATGCGGTCAGGGCGCATACGCAGCGCGTTCTTGACCAGGTCACGCTGGAAGATGGCGCCCGCGCCCGACGGGTTTGGAGGACGCGTTTCCAGGCGAACGACGTGATCCTGCTGCAACTGAAGTTCAGCCGCGTCCTCGATCGTCACGATCCGCTCGTGACTGTCGATGGCGCGCGACATTGCGTTCAGAAGCGTCGTCTTGCCGGAACCCGTACCGCCCGAGATCAGGATGTTCATCCGCGCCGCCACCAGCGCGCGCAGCAGCGCAGCAGCCTCGGTCGAAAGGGATTCCAGCTCGATCATCTTCTCCATCAGGATCGGCTTGCGCGAGAACTTACGAATCGAGAGCGACGGGCCGTCGATGGCGCAGGGCCGGATGATGGCGTTCACACGCGAGCCGTCTTCAAGACGGGCGTCCACCCAGGGCTGGCTCTCGTCGATACGCCGGCCGATGGTCGACACGATCTTGTCGATGATCCGCAGAAGGTGCCGCTCGTCCCGGAACCGAACATTCGTCTTTTCCAGAACACCGAACCGTTCGACATAGACGTTCCTGTGCGAGTTCACGAGGATATCGTTGATGGTCGGGTCCGCCAGAAGCGGCTCAAGCGGACCGAAACCCAGAACCTCGTCCATCAACTCGTCGACGATCTGCTTGAAATCCTCGGTCTTCATCGGCCGCTTTTCATCGGCCAGAACCTGCTGGGCCAGGTTCGCGACCTCGCGGCGCAGTTCGTCGGGCTGAACCTTGTCGATGACACTCAGATTCAGACGCTCGAGAAGTGCGGTGTGAAGACGGTTCTTCAGTTCAAGCCGGTCGGCCAGCTTGTCATCAGCTTCATTGAGAGACCGAAGCGCATTGGAAGTCACCGCGTTGGCGGCCTCCAGGGCTACGACTTTCTTTTCAGTCTCGGCCGGCTTGGTGGATTTGTTGAAACCCTTGAACATGACCTAGTCTCCTCGTTAATGCGTTGCGTGCTCGGCGGCAGGCATTGCCTTCGCCGTTGATTTCGCCAATGCCGCGATGGCCTTGTTCAGGTCCGAGCGCGGCGCGACCGCCGAAAGCGGTTTGCCATAGTCCACCGACATTCTGGCCGCCTTCGGATCATGCGGCAGCCAGTTCTCGAACTTGAGATCCAGCGCCCGTGCGGCTTCCTTGTGGTGATGCGCCTGAACCAGCGGTTTTTTCTCGTGGTTGATGACGACATTCACTTTCAGACCGGGGTTTTCGCCCTTGTAGAAGTCGATCAGGCGCTTGGCCGAGCGGATCGACGGCACGGTCGTGTCGCTGACGATGATCAGTTCGTCGGCAAACTCCATGACCGGCTGTATCCATGATACGATGGCGCGCGGAAGGTCGAGAACGACGTAGTCGTGGGTACGTCTCAACGCGTCAATCAGAACCTCGACCTGCTTGTCGTTGATTGCGTCCAGAGGCATGAAATCCTGCGGCGCCGTCAGCACATGCAGGCCGCCTTCGGTTTCGGTCATCGACTGCTCGACCCACTGGGCATCGGGGATCACGCCGCCGACGGCCATCTGGTAGAGGGCCTGTTGCGGATCGATTTCGAGAAAGTCGCCGACGCTGCCGAACTGCACATCCAGATCGACCAGGGCAACGCTGTTCGACACTTCCTTGCTGAAGCGACCCTTGCGCGTGATCAGGTGGTCGGCAAGGTTCACGGCCACGGTCGTGCTTCCGATCCCGCCCCGCGCCTGAACAACCGGGATGATGACCCCTTCGTGGTCGCCGAGGGACATCGTGCTGGCGGCCAGCTTCTTGATCCACTTGTCCACCTGGCGCGACAGCTCATCCTGAGAGATCGGATACGGCAGAACGTCGTCCACGCCGGCGTCGCTTAGCGCGCGCACCCGAGCCAACGGAATGTCACTGTCGGTCAGCGCAAGGAACACCGTTCCCTGGCTGCGGCGTGCATTCAGCTGCTTGATCGCCGAAAGATCGGCCGTATTCTCGGGATCGGTAGCGAAAATGACGATGTCATTCTCCGAGGCCATGTCGAACGCCTTGCCGTTCAGATTGGCGACCGATACCTCCTCGGACTTCACCTTCAACCCCTGAAGATTGGCCAAAGCGCCCTGTACTGACGACGAAATTTCCTTATCGTCGGAAAACAGCAGGATCGAAGTTCTTTTACGCGACATATGTCATCCCCTCGGGTTACTCAGCCCAATTATCCGTCGTTGCCAGTATTCAGGTCCTCGCCCGGCAGCGAAACGTTGATGCTGGGGAAAGGAATCGAAGGAAGGCTCGTTGATTGATCGATATTCGTGGTCGATACACCACCGGCAATAGCCGCCAGACCCGGAATCGGCGTCAGAAACTCGAAACGCAGCGGCGTGCCGACGTTCGAGCCTGCGTTCACAACGCCCACGGTGACCATCGGCGTGTAGGGCCCTCCGGCGAAGCCGAGGTTCGAATTGTATCGATACTCGACGAAGATGTTGTTCGGCGTCGCGTTCGACGGAAGAATCGGCTCCAGCGTGCACCAGATCTCTTGCGCGGACTGGCGGCGAAGAGCTAGGTTGCGCGCGTCGATATCGGCCTGTGAAGGGTTACTGCCCAGCGTAGGCGCGACAATGGGAGACGTGCACGGGAAGGTCGCCGAAAAATCAGTTGCAGCGCCAAGGGCGCAAATGCGCGTCGCTTCAGCGGCGCAGGTACCGGAAACCCGGCAAAGCGTGCCGAAGTTCGAGGTCGATCCCGTTGCCAGGGTATGGCTCTCAGGCACGTTCGCACAAACCGGCGGGCGCACCGTTGCGATCCGCGCTGCGCGCTGCATTGCCTTCTCGGTCATCACCCAGTTGAAGCCAAGCCGCCCGAAATCCAGTACCGCGAAATAGACCAGCAGGAACAGCGAGATCACCACGGTGTACTCGATCAGCGACGCACCTGTCTCGTCGCGAGCTTGCCGGCGAATGGCGGATATCAGCTTGTCCCAGGTCATAGGCCATATATCCGCGACTGATCGGTGATCGTCGATGTGACGGTTCCGTTTTCGGCGCCAGTCAGGAAGAATCCCCAAAGAGGCGCCAGCGGCAGTTGAATGACGACCGTCGCGTCGACCCGAACCACAGGCGCTGTGTCCAGAACGGCGCCACCTGTAACAGCCCTGATCGGGACGCAGCTGCGCGACGTGGTGACGGGGTTGGTCGCGGCAAGCGACACACCTGACGGAAAATCGAACGCCGTAGTGCTTCTGTCGGTATCGAGGCTTGAGCGGATGATGGCAGCGGCAGTATTGGCAGCAGCGGTCGCGTCGAAAGTCGTCCCGCCCGTGTCGCAGACATCGTTGTTCGTCGTGCGCGCCACAAACCGGGCCGCATCCCGCACGCCAGTGACCGCCGCCTGGTAGTTCCAGTAGATCCGGGAGCCTTCCACGATGACCGCGAAAGTCACCAACAGGATCGGCATGACGATGACGAATTCGACCGCCGTCGCCCCCACCTCGTCCCGACGCCATCTGGACAGTTTACCGATATATGTCAACACCTTGATCATCACTTGTACAACTGGACCACTTCGCGGAAGACCCCCGCATCGACCGTGCTGCCACCGGCTTCTCCCCCGATGGGTTCGATGATCTCAACCCAAAGGTCGAACATCTGACCGTTGCTTGGATCGTTCGAAATCTCGGTCGCGGGGCTGAGCATGAAAGTCCGGTAATACTGAATCACCTCCACGTTTTCCTCTCTCCCGGTCAACGTCTGGTTTGAACAGTCGATACCTGCGATCACGACCACGCGGCGATCTGGATCACCGCCACCCGTAACCTGGCTGCACTGCGGCAGGCCATTCTCGGAGCGGTTATGGGCGTCAGGGATAATCGGATTGCCGCTTCCCGCCGTTCCCCAATAGTCGTCCCAGGTGTCGAACGCTACTGTACCGGTATCCGTCCCGTATTTCGCGTCACTCCAGTCAGCGGTAAATCCGTCAAACGCCGGGTGCGCCGGATACCCAGTCATGACGCCGCCGTTCGCCGCTCGTTCGATCTCCATGAGGTAGTACTGGTAGCGCGTGTAACCGCCAGTCCATCCAGTAGGAACCGTCGTGGGTGGAGGGAAGTCGAACCAGTCCCCATCTACGATGTTCCGCGGATTGGACACCGGGTCCTCGTCCAGAGATGGATCGAAAGCGGGATTCCGCACGGAATAGTTCGTGTCAAGATAGCGGTCCTTGCCAGTCGTCCAGGTTCCGTCACCAAATCGTCCATCGGTACAGCCGCCAGTGTAATGGCAATTGTCCAGCGTGAAGCCCATCGTATCGGTCAGCGGGCCCGTGTCATTGCAGGAACCGTTGTTGACCTCACGTCCGCCGACGATATGCGGCCCTACCTCGTATCCCTCATCGCCTCTCAAGTTATTCATGACCTGCTCAAAGATACCGAACGGCAGATTGAAGCCGGCGGTTTCCTGACCGCTCCGCTGACCGGGCTGGATGTCAACGCCGCGACTGTTGAAACATGTGTCGATGCCCTTGGCCAGCAGACAGGCTTGGCGGCGCGATTCCGGCGATTCCGATGCGCATTCACCGGCGGCGGCATTGCTGTCTTCGGCAATCAACCGGTCGATGTCCAGGAACCCGAACTCGCCCGGGTTCCAAGCCGCGTCCCTGCCTACACTGCGCAGCTGAACCGCCCGGCCAGCGCTCAACGTCTGCAATTGGATGGGGTCAGCCGTTCCTGACACCGGTGGCAGACAAAACATCAGCGGCGAAACCTCGCAAGTCCAGGCCGAGTTGCCGGCGATGGCTACAGCGCCGACGCTGCGGCGATTGTCTGTCGCATTGGCATCACCCGGCGTCGCACCAGGATCGAGGTTGTCGATATCGTTGCCACCCTCGAACACCTTGCCGAAAATCCATTGCGGATCGACCCGGTTCAGGCGCACGCCCACGAAAGTGGCAAGCGAGTCGTCGGTCGTCGTGTTGGTTGTCGGCAGGCTATACTTGTAGCTTGCATTCGTCGGGTCGGATAGATCAGCGACCGCGAATGACGCCGGACGATCCCTGTCAGGCAGCGCCGAATAGAAAACCAGAGACTGGATTGAAAGGGTCTGTCCCGCAAACACTCCGGCTTTCAATGTCTCGTTCGCCGCAGCGATAGCGTTGTTCGCCGCCCAGGTCGCCCGCGCTATGGCGTCTTCCTGTCCATCAAGCTCACCGGCTGCCGCAAGGGCCACGTTGTCGGCGAAGGATTGCATGTCGGTCTGAACTGAGGCGCGGCGTCCAAGGTCGAAAGACAGGGCGACGATGCCCAGGATGGTGACGACGCTGATAAGGAAGAACACCAGAAGCGACCCATCTTCCCTACTTGCGAACTGCTTGATCTTGAGAATGGGGTTCATGGTTATACCGTTGGCAACTGGACGGGTTGGAAACTTTTGGTGGATACGCGGGGCCCGAGGCCCCGCGTGTCGCTTTGTTAGTTGACGTCCTCTTCGGCTTTCGGCTCAGCCTCGAGTTCGATCTCGACCGCCTGGGCGTCACCCGCGCCGCGGCGCACCTTGACGACCTGCTTCGGGCCAGGGTTCTCGTCCGGCGTCTTCTCGCGCAGGATGTCCGAGATGCGGATCGATTCCATCGGCTGATCTTCAGGCGCGTCGTCTTCCGCCATGTTGCGCAGCGTCAGGCTGAGCCGACCGGCCGCCTGAGCCACCGCCAGCATCTGCGCCTGCTCAGGCGTGACCTCGACGGTCGCCGTCCGGCCAAGCATAGCCTGTTCCTGATTTTCGTCAGCCTGCTGGTCGACGGCGATGATGCGGATGTTCTGCAGAATGGTGTTCACGCGCAGACCCTTGGCATCCGAGGTCGTCAACAGGATGTCGACCAGATCACCCGGCGTCACGAAGCCGCCGACGGCACTCTGCACATCTACGTTGATCGCCACGGCACGGTTGCCCGGCTTCAGTGTCTGAACAATGGTGACCTTCTCACCATAATCCGAAATCTTGTTCACAAGCACCAGTTCACCCTGGGCCATCGCCCGCTTGGCGCGGCGCGGTTCAAGACCGTTCTGGGGAATGAGGTCGCTGTAGTCGCGGTACGTTCCCGGCGGCACCGCGTCGGCAGGCCACTGGATAGTGGTCAGTTTGTGCGCCTCGATCGTGGAACCGAACGGAATGTCCTGACCGGCAACGACGACGCTCACCAGGGCGGGAGCGGCAGGATCGACCGATGCGGTCGCCGGCTGCACCTGTAGGAACTCGCGGGACGCGTAGACCGAGAAACCCGCCAAGGCCATCCCCAACATAATGATCAACAAAGAACGAAAACGCATTTCTCATACTCCTGCGTTAGGGGCGACCGTTAGAGTTCAGAAGGCCCCCGCGGAAACGTTGATGATACCGGCAATGTTCCCGCCGAACACGAAGATGATCGAACCGACAATGGTCACGACAATCAGGGCGACCGCATATTCGACCAGTCCGGCCCCTGCGGTATCGGCGATGAAGCGGGATATCAGCTTGCGAAGATTTTGCACCTTCTGTCTCCTTCCGAAAGGCCGGACCATTCCGGCCGTCAGAGAGATGCTCCGCGACCCGCCAGGGGCCGCGGAACATAGGTCACGTTCAGCAGGTGACAACCGCAGCGGTCGTCGGCGCAACACCCGAAGCCGCCTGCGTAACTGCCTGCGACAGCGCCACACCAGCAGTTTCACAGCCCATCTCGGCCAGACCACCAGCGTTCTGACCCAGGATGATCACGCCGGCACCGCCGATGATCGTCACAACGATCAGAGCAACGGCATATTCAACCAGCGAGGCACCGGATTCGTCTTTACGGAATTTGATGAAGAGATCGCGCATTTCAGTACTCCTTACAAATGCTGCCAAAAACTGTCGCGATTTGCGACGTCACGATACGAACCGGCGTCTGTCCCCCCGGCTCCCGATTAACGTAATGTTTTATTTAGGCTCATCGCATCGTTCGATTGGATGAGTTTTTCAACCTAAGGTTGTGTTTTGCCCAGATCCGGGCCGAAATATGGCGAAGTTCCGCCGGTCATGCCCAATTTTGGCCCCCAAACACCGGCAAAAACCCGCCAACAAGGCCCGAATCGCGTTGTGGATAAATTTGTGCGTTTTCCTGCCCACAACAACTCGAGATTAATCGGCCTACTAAACACGAAACGGCAACAGACCACCTGCAAGATCCAAAAAATCCAAAAATTTTTATCCCAAAACTCTCGATTCTCGTGGGAATCAATAAAAATGAATTCGGCAACACCTCTGTAGATAAGACATTGGCTGTTCGACGACGGCTCGGGAAAAACGGAATATACCTCAGCCCCCGCATCACAATTGGAATTCATGGTCATCTGAATTGAACATTTCGCATGTTATTCCGCGTTGCGCAGAAAAATCACCGTATCGGCAGACCCCGGTCACGTTTTGGCCGGATCCCTCCTGCTCAATGATTGCACAGCGAATGGTCCGCGTGACCGCAGTACCGGAGGCCCGTCATGGCCGAAGAACAAACCAAACCCCTGAAAGACCCCAAACCCAAAAGCGCGCGCGACACGCGCACCAAGGACGATGCCCGGAAGGCAAAACCGCCGAAGGACGAAAAGCCGCCCAGGATCACCGACTGGGCATCGATCTGAGCTTTCGATAGATCGTCAGGATCGCTAGACTTCGGGCCATGCCCGTGCCCGTCTCCTCGATCCGAAACCTTGGCCCTGCATCCGACAGGGCCTTTGCCCTGGCCGGTATCACGTCTGCCGAGCAGCTGCGCGACCTCGGCGCCGATACGGCCTACGAGCAGCTTCTGCGCCACGGCACGCGGCCTCACTTCATCGGCTACTACGCAATGGTCATGGGCTTGCAGGGCCGCCCGTGGAATGACTGCCAGGGAAAAGAGAAAACCGACCTCAGGCGACGCTTCGACCTGATTTGCGCCCGCGCCAAGGAATTGGACGAACAAGGCCCCTCTTCGGCCCTCGCGGCCGAACTCGACCGGATAGGCGTTCGCCTCGCAAAAACCGGAACGCGCGGGCTAGACTAAGCCGAATGCGAATTGGAAGACCCCCAATATCGCGCGCCGTTATTCCCTGAAGGAAATAAAAAAGGCCGCGCTTTTCGGCGGCCTTTTCCAAACTCTTCCGATTGACGCGGTTTATCCGACGAGCTCGAGGCCCGAAAAGAAATAGGCGATCTCGACCGCCGCCGTTTCAGGCGCGTCCGAGCCGTGAACCGAATTCTCGCCGACCGATTCCGCGAACTCGGCGCGGATCGTACCGGGAGCCGCATCGGCCGGGTTGGTCGCACCCATCACTTCGCGGTTCTTCGCGATCGCGCCTTCGCCTTCCAGCACCTGCACCACGACGGGTTCCGAAGCCATGAATTCGCACAGCTCGTCATAGAACGGGCGCTCGGCATGCACCTCATAGAACTTGCCCGCCTGCGCCTTGGTCAGGTGAATGCGCTTCTGCGCGACGATGCGCAGCCCTGCTTCCTCGAACTTGGCATTGATCTTGCCGGTCAGGTTCCGCTTGGTCGCGTCGGGTTTGATGATGGACAGCGTGCGTTCGATTGCCATGTCTCTTGCCTCTTAAGACGATGCGGCGGCCAGCGCCCCATGCGCCCCGCCTGATTTTCGCCGCCCGCCTAGCACGCGCCGTCCGGCTTGAAAAGGTCTGCCGACCGCCCGGCCCCAAGGGGGCGCGCCGTGAGTATTTGAAAAAAGAAGAAACCAGAGATGCCTCCTGCCCCGTGCGCGCACCGAGGGTCCGGCCGGGACAGGAGGGCTTCTCCTTTTGCGGTCATCGGCTCTCCAGCCTGTACCGCGGAGAAAGAGGACGACATTCTTATTAAAATCCGGTTTCTTCTTTTCAAAAATACTCCCGCCGGAGGCGACACGACGCTGCCCCCGATTGACGCCGCAGCCCATGTGCGCCAAAGCCTGCCACATGCTCCGCATCGACGACATACGCTACGCGGTCGAAGGCCGCCCTCTCTTCGAGGGCGCCTCCGCCGTCATTCCCGACGGCCACAAGGTCGGCCTCGTCGGACGCAACGGCACCGGCAAGACCACGCTCTTCCGGCTGATACGGGGGGAAATCGCGCTCGAGGGCGGCGATATCCGCGTGCCCCGGCAAGCCCGGATCGGCGGCGTCGCGCAGGAAGTGCCGGGCTCCGAGACCTCGCTTCTCGACACGGTGCTTCAGGCCGATACAGAACGCGCATCGCTGCTGGCCGAAGCGGAAACCGCCGAGAACCCGGCCCGCATCGCCGAAATCCAGACCCGGCTCGCCGACATCGACGCCTGGTCCGCCGAAGCGCGCGCTTCGATCATCCTCAAGGGCCTCGGCTTCACAGAAGCCGAACAGGCGATGCCTTGCTCGGCCTTCTCCGGCGGCTGGCGGATGCGCGTCGCCTTGGCGGGCGTTCTGTTCAGCGCCCCGGACCTGCTCCTACTCGACGAGCCGACGAACTATCTCGACCTCGAAGGCGCGCTCTGGCTGGAATCCTACCTCGCGAAATATCCGCACACGGTCATCACCATCAGCCACGATCGTGGCCTCCTGAACCGCGCCGTCACTTCGATCCTTCACCTCGAAGACCGGAAGCTGACGCTCTACAACGGCAATTACGACACCTTTGCCCAGACCCGCGCCGCGCGGCTGGCCGTCGCCGAGGCCGAGGCGAAGAAGCAGGAGGCGCGGCGCGCCCATCTGCAATCCTTCGTCGACCGCTTCCGCGCCAAGGCATCCAAGGCGACGCAGGCCCAGTCGCGCCTGAAGATGATCGCGAGAATGACGCCGATCACCTCGCCGCAGGAAGCCGCGCTTCGAAAATTCACCTTCCCCGAACCCGAGGAACTGTCGCCTCCGATCATCAACATGGAGTCGGCATCCGTCGGCTATGACCGCCAGCCGGTGCTTTCGAAACTGACGCTCCGCATCGACCAGGACGACCGTATCGCGCTTCTGGGCCGCAATGGCGAAGGCAAATCCACACTGTCGAAGCTTCTCGCCGGAAAGCTCGATCCGCTCGGCGGCCGCCTGACCCGCGCCCGCAAGCTTCGCGTCGGCTATTTCGCCCAGCACCAGCTTGACGAACTCCACGCCGATGAGACGCCCCTCGACCACGTCCGGCGCCTGCGCCCCGACGAAGCGCCTGCCCGGCTTCGTGCGCGTCTCGCAGGCTTCGGCATTGGCGCGGAACAGGCCGACACCGTCGCCGCCCGCCTGTCCGGCGGGCAGAAGGCCCGCCTCTCGCTCCTCCTCGCGACCCTCGACGCGCCGCACCTGCTGATCCTCGACGAGCCGACCAACCACCTCGACATGGAAAGCCGGGAAGCGCTGATCGAGGCGCTTACCGCCTATACCGGCGCAGTCGTTCTGGTCAGCCACGACATGCACCTTCTGGCCCACGTCGCCGACCGGCTCTGGCTGGTGAAGGACGGCCGGGTCACGCCCTATGACGAGGACCTCGAGGCCTACCGGCGCATGCTGCTGGACCAGCCAGCCCCGAAGACCGAGAAACCGAGGGAAAGGACCGAGAAGCCCTCGCGCCACGAGATCGCCGAATTGCGCCAGGCCGTGTCGACAGCCGAAGCGCGCGTCGAGAAACTGACCGATATCCGCGAGAAACTGGCGGCCAAGCTGGCGGACCCGGCCATGTACGACCCTTCCCGGATCGCCGAAACCGAGAGCTGGCAAAAGAAATTCGCCGAGGTCGAGGACGGGCTGGAACGCGCCGAGGCGCTCTGGATGAAGGCTCTCGAACGGCTGGAAGCCGCAGGAGGTTAAGGCACCCGGTCCAGCGCCGGAAGCCGGATGTAGGTCACGCCGTTCTCGGTCGCGATCTCGGTCGACCCATGCCGCGGCATCGGATCGAAGGGCGGCGTCTCTCCGCTGCAGCGCGTCTCCTCGGTCCAGCATGTCACCGTCGGCTTGCCCGTGAGGTATCGAAGCCGATAGCCCAGCCCGTTGAAACTCTGGATTCCGGCGATTGCCGCGCCGTCGATCATGGCCATATGTCCAAAGACGACAATTCGCTCGCTTTCGGCAGGCACCCGCTGCGAGAGACTGTAGGTCGACGCCTGCCAAACCTGTAGAAGCCGGAAAGACCAGTTTTCCCTGTAAGCCCAGAACGCCAACACAGCGAACAGCAGCATGCCAAGTACAGCCCTTGAAAGGAGGCTGACGCTCAGGATTTGCATGCTGACTATGAGACTGAAGGAGGCAACGAACCATAAGAACGCGGTTGCCCGCACTGGCACATTGATCCCGGTCATCAATGCATACCCAGAAAGCAGACCGAGCCCAAGCACGACCGGGCAAAACGCATACAGCGTCAACATCCGGTCGTAGCGGAGCAGGACAAGGACCGACAGTGTCGAGACAGCAAATATCAGAAAACCGGCCAGCTTCGAGTTGAACCCGTAGGCGTAAAGCAGATTGGCCAGGAAGTGCACCAAGACCCCGGCATTCTCTCCAAGGTCCGACAGGCTCTCGACGTAATTAGGTCGGCGCCACTCGGCTTCCTCGATACCGAACACGCCGTGGGCATACCAGTTCAGTGCGTATGTCCCGTACATCCCTATTGCAAAGCTGACGACGAATAGCGCCAGAACGGATGCGAGATCTCGGAGCGACCTGTCCTGATCCAGCCGGCAAAGCAGCATCGCCAACATGTAAAATGGAAAGGTATTATAGGCGCTGAACCCGAGCGGAACGAAAATCAACATGGAAAAAATCGCGATCCGTCTCGGCGCAAAAAGGCAGACAAGGCCGAAGACGGCAAGCACCCAGGTACCAGGCAATATCGTGTTGAACCACTGACCGATCTCGAACATCTGCGGCGTCAGCGCGATGAGAAACGCAAGAAGCAGACGTGCACCCGGAAAGATATCCACTTTGGGCCCGAAGGAATGCACGGCAAAAGCCGCCGCGAAAACGGACCAGGCCACAAGGTACAGCAACATGCCGACCGCAGGTGGAACCAAGAACGGTTTGACAAGAAACAAGTAGTTCAGCCAGCGGCCTTCGTTCAGCGTCTTTTCGTAGTAGACCTCGGGCATCCCGAGAACGAAGGGGAAATCATCATGCCGAACGAACGGATCGGGGAGATTGGCCCAGTAGACAGCCAGCAACAATGCAAAGGTAAGCCCGAAGGTAACCGCGAAAAGCCCTGTCTTGCTTGCAAGGAAAGTGTCGACCGGGGCGGCACGGGGCGGCATAACGGAGCTAGATTGCAGGGGATCGGATAACATCGACGGGCTCGATCAAATCGGGAGACTTCGGAAAATCACGGTTTACCCATGTTAGCGAAACCAATTGCTGCTTCACGCCCCAAACCGAGCGCGCGCATAAGCAACCCGGCGTTGTGTGCTTGGCGCGCAACAAAACTTGGGTGTCCAACTCAAGCTCCCCGGACCAACTTATCATCCCGAAAAGCCCGGACTGCACGACATCGAGCAGTGTTCGACAGACGAACAGTCACCTCAAATTGGAATTGAGGCGGAAAAGATTTTACTGAACGGCAGACAACAAGCGGGACGGTCTTGTTTTGAAACCAAAATGCAACGCTCCCGGGCATTGCTACGGGAAACCAATCCGCAAACAATGCAAATATTGCTAACGTGAAACGCGATTATTGAGTTGGATTGGCCCAGAATGAAGATCGCAGTTGTTGTTCCCTGCTTTCGTGTCACCGATCATGTCCTTGATGTCATTTCTCGGATCGACGAACGCGTAGCGAAAATATACGCGGTTGATGACGCATGCCCTGATGGCAGTGGCGACCACATCGAAGCGAATGTGACCGACCCTCGGGTGACTGTCTTGCGGCACAAGGTGAACAAAGGCGTCGGCGGCGCCGTTGTGACCGGTTATCATGCAGCGCTGGCGGACGGAATGGATATCGTTGTCAAAATCGACGGCGATGGACAGATGCCGCCAGAAATTATGAATAACTTCACCCGACCGATCGAGTTGGGCGAAGCTGACTACGTCAAGGGAAACCGCTTTTTCTCTCGCGGCGCAGTAAAATCAATGCCGCCCATGCGGCTTTTTGGAAATGCGATCCTCAGTTTCATGACAAAGCTCTCAAGTGGCTACTGGAGTGTCTTCGATCCGACGAACGGGTACACAGCCATACATTCCCGTACCCTTGCCGCACTTGACCTTGACCTGCTGGCAGAGCGCTATTTCTTTGAAAGCGATGTCCTCATCCGGATTGGTGAACTTCGAGCAGTAGTTTTCGATGTTCCTATGAGGGCGGTTTATGGAGCGGAAATCAGCGGGCTGGCCATTCGGTCTGTCTTGTTCGATTTCCTGTTTCGCCACATGTACGCCACGGTCAGGCGTATCGTCTATCAATACTTTCTGCGTGATTTCTCGATTGCCTCCCTCAATTTAGCGGTCGGGCTTCCGCTCTTGTTTTTCGGCGTTGTCTTTGGATCGATAAAGTGGAGCGAGTCCATGTCCTCTGGTGAGGTGGCGTCGACAGGAACCGTGATGCTGTCGGTTCTTCCGATCATATCCGGGCTACAGATGCTGCTCTTTTTCTTCAGCTCAGACATCGAATCCGAACCCAAACGCCCGTTGCAGAAGCAATCGATTATCGGAGTCCTTTCCCCGCTGCCTTCCGACCGCTCAACTGAAGCTCAGCAGTGACCTTTGCTCCCGGCATGATTGACCGTAGTCGCCCCTTGGAAGTCTTGCAGCTACGCAGTGTACTGTTCGTTTTCTTGATCGTCTTTGCAGCTCTTTTTCTGTCCTTGTCGAAGCCGCCGTTTCAATCGCCCGATGAGAACGATCACCTGGAACGCGCCTATCTGTTATCCAAAGGCCAACTGCTTCTGGAAAGCCCCGAAGGGTCCAACTCTGGCGGCGCGATCGACACGGGCCTCCTGCAGTATGTCGTGTCGTTCTTTCACCTCCCGACAGCCCCCGAGGCAAAGATCACGGCTGATCACCTGGCATACACCCGAACCTTTCAATGGTCCGGCGAACGACAATTCAACGTCCTGCCCGGCACAGGCTTTTACTTTCCCGCAGTCTATGTCCCCCAGGCCATTGGCCTGTTGGTAGGAGAGAGCCTTGGGCTGAGCGTTGCCATATCCTATAAACTGGCGCAGCTCGCCACGTTGTTGGTGGCCAGTCTTTTCCTGTTGGCAGCGTTTCAGCGAATGCCTGCGTCTGTGCCGACTCTGGTCATCCTATCCTTGCCGATGTCATTGTTTCAGACCGCTTCGACCGGCATTGACTTCCTTTCGACGGCCGCCCTGCTCTTGGCTCTGGCGATCTTCTCCAGAGCGATGCAAGCGGAGCCGGCCGACCGGCCGGCTCTATCCAGCTTGATCGGAATTTCCGTATTGGTCTTTCTGGTGGCGGCATGCAGGCTGCACCTATCCGGTCTCGTACTTTTGATTTTCTTCATTGGTCTTAGGCACAGCGATCTGCGGGCGTTCTTCATGGGCAGCGTGGTCACGGCTGCGATCGGAGCCTGGTACGCCTTTTCCATTACCACTACCGTAGACCTCCGGAACGATCAGGGAGCCCCACCACTCGAGATTCTTCTCTACTACCTCGAATCGCCCGGATTGTTTCTTGACGTCCTGCGCGAGACCTTTTCCGGCGATCTCCCTGCCTACTATCTTCGATCTTTTCTTGGAATTCTCGGCTGGGCAGATACCGAATTTTCGGACGCCACATATATCATCCTGTCACTCTGTCTTGTTGCCTTCGTTGCAATCGCCCTTGCGCGAACCTGCCGCTTTGTCCCCTGGCAGACGATGGCGGTCTTCGTGGCGGTGGCGCTCATTTCCGTTTTCCTTGTCTTTCTGTCTCTTCTGGTAGGATGGACCCCCCACCCTGCCATGCAGATTGAGGGCGTGCAGGGGCGGTATTTCCTTGCCCCCGCGTTGATCCTCCTGGCTTGCCTTGTCCCAAGGCCCGACCTCGGCCGCGGTATCATCTGGCTGGAAACCGGTCTCCTGCTGATGTTCTTCTTGTATTCAGTCTATTTGGTCCACGACATTATCCAGGTTCGCTACTACTCAGATGTCATGTGCTGCTAATGACCACGGATGTTCCAATGGAAGATCAGATCAACTCGGAACCGTCAGAATGCCTGGGCAACAGGCTCGCAAATGGTGAGAGCCCGGCTTTTCGTTTTGGGTCCAGTTCGCAGATGCAGGCACCCAGCCCGTGAGTCGCAAGGAAAGCCGGAACGCACGGCTGGTTCAAAAGTGGAATTATCTGGGATTCGCTGCCGGTGCGGGCCTTCTGGCCTTTCTGATGTTCTTCAGCGATGCATCCTGGCAAGGTTTCCTGGATGCATTGGCAAGGACGAGTTTCCCCTTCCTGATGCTGCTGGCCTTGTTTCAGGGCCTGATCATCACTCTTGCCGCAATGAAATGGCGGATCGTCATCGCGCAGACATCTAGCGCCGAAAAAAACGTGCCGCTCGGCCCCGCGATCTCGGCAACGGCTACCGGCGTCCTCATCGGGCAAGTCATTTCAATACAGGTGGGCGTTCCGGTTGCACGGATCTGGGTCGCAAAGAAGTTCGGATTAAATGCGAAAGCCGCGACCGGAAGTTCCTTGTACGAGCAGGCATTGGATCTCCTGACGCTGGTTTTCGCGGCCTTGGCAAGCATTCTTGCGACTTTTCTGAACGCCAGCATCTTGCTGCTTTCCCTGCTTGCGTGCCTGCTCATGCCTGTAGCGGTGCTGACGCTGCCAATTATTTCCGCGCCATGCACGGCTCTGCTCAACCGATTTGACCCGCCACCATATCTGGACGGGGTTCGCCGCATCGTTGTCGAAAGCCTCAGCGCCATCGCGCGGCAGGATACGGGAGCGCTGATGTGGTTGGCAGCACTCAGCCTTGTTCGCTACATCCTGATAACCATCGTCAATGTCTGGATAGTCGTATCACTTCTGCCTGAAGTGGATTGGCTGACACTGACATCCAGTATTCCACTCATCCTACTTGCCATGTCTCTGCCCTTCTTGCCCGCCGGACTGGGTCTGACGGAAATTACCCTCGGCGGCATTCTGGTTCTTCAAGGGGTCGATCCGGCAAGGGCCGTCGAGGTTGCATTGGCGGCCCGGGTTGTCTTGATATCCGGATTCATTCTGTCCTATCCGTTTCTTATTCTCATGGGACAAGATTTCTCCTCACGGAAATAATCTCTCAATGCGTCTGCCCTCTGAAATCACGGGTCGACTTTTTCAAAATAGCTGACGCTGATATCCTGCGGTAAGACTGGCAAAAATATCGAGATACAGAGCGCCCCAATACTGATCAATTCTCCGATGATCCCCTTGTAGGTAGCCCGAACTCTTTCACGTGTTCCTTTCGGATGAATGGAAGGCAGGGCATGCTGGTCGATTTGCCGCATTCCTGTAGTCTCTTCTACAAGATTTCTCAGATTGTCGGGGTTGAAATAGAAGGTATGGGGCGACGGAAATCCCTTTTGCCAGAGCCGCTCATAGGGCCCTGCCCATCCAAGCCTCCATAGTGCTTTGGAAATACGGAAAAAAACCCCATGCGACGATGGAAGGTTGATTGTGAGTATGCCGTCCGAACTCAAGTGTTTTCTGCAAGCCAGAAGCGCGCCCTTAGGGTCAGGAAGATGTTCGAATACGTCATTAAAGATGATTATATCAAATCTCTCTTCTTCAAGCAGTGCATTCGGAAAAAATCCATCAATGACATTAAATCCTTTGCTGCGCGCAGCTTCAGCCATTGCGAACTCCGGCTCAACGCCTTTTTCGATCATTCCCCTGGACTTCGCCATTTCCAAAAAGAGGCCTTTGGAACAGCCAACCTCCAGAATCCTGAGCCCGGCCAGAGGTCTCATTTTCTCGAGGCGGTGCAGAAGAACCTCGAAATTCGATTTTCGCAAGTCCTCAAGACCATCGACACCTGTTCCACCTCCCGACCCCAGACAGGAGGCGTACAGATTGCAGGCCGGGCATACGGAGTGCCAGTCGTTCACAAGAACCAGTTCCGCGCCGCAGTTCACGCAGTGAATTCCAGCCATTTTGCCATGCCCCCATTTCCAGACTACGGATACACTTGGCATCCTACGGAAGCTGCAGAAATCACCAACGGCTTATGATCGGCCCGACGAAAACTTTCCGCATCCTGATGCGGGTTTCGCGCAACCCATAGGGGGAACCGCTGCAGGAGGCCCAACCGTTTCAGGCATCCCGCCCCCTGCCTTGGGGACAATCAAGCAAACCCGAAGCAAGTTGATGCCTAGCTGGAAACGACTGCCCCGAACAGGCGGAACTTTGTCCAAAATTTCCTGAAAACTATCCTGACCCGGCCCAAATACGGACCATTTTTCAGGGGATAAGTACCATGTGTTTTTTAATGAGTGAGTGTAACGATGGAATTTCTTGAGTACTTTGGCCCCGTGTCACTGATCCTTGCAGCAGGCTCGATTGTGGCGCTGATTGGAATCAAGCTGCGGAAGTCGAAATAGTTTAACCAGTTCAAACCCAAAAAGAGGCGCGCCAGTACGGCGCGCCTTTTCTGTTTTCGGAGACTTGTACCAAGCCAACCTCTGGCATATTCGCGGTCATGATTTGATCAAATCAGCGAAGCGCGTCGATGTACCTTCCACAGATGTTCCGCGAAGAGCGGATCGAGGTTCTCCACCAACTGATCCGCACCCATCCCCTTGGGGCACTCGTCACCCATACCGGCGGGGCGCTGAGCGCCGACCATGTCCCGCTCCTTCTCGACGCTGGCCCGGATGGCAAGGACCGCCTCCGCGGTCATCTCGCTGCCGCCAACCCGCTCTGCAAGGCAGATCCCGGCGACTTGGACGTTCTGGTCATCTTCCAGGGGCCGCAGACCTATGTGTCACCTTCCTGGTACCCATCGAAGCAGGAACACGGCAAGGTCGTGCCCACGTGGAACTACGCCGTCGTCCATGTGGAAGGGACACTGCGCTTCCATCGTGCTTCGGATTGGCTGCACACTCAGGTCACGGACCTTACAGACCGTCACGAAGCCTCGCGCGACCTGCCCTGGGCCGTCAGTGACGCACCCGACGATTTCGTCGATCGCCAGCTGCGCGCCATCGTCGGCATCGAGATCGCGGTCCGAACGATCACGGGCAAATGGAAGGTCAGTCAGAACCGCGCGCCGGCGGACAGGAACGGCGTCGCGCGCGGCCTCGACGCGACGCCCACGCCGGACAGCGCCGCCATGGCACGGCTGGTCCGCGACAGCGAGCGCTAAGGCACCAAAAGAAAAGGGCCGCCCCGAAAGGACGGCCCCGAAAGAATGCAATCCCGAAAGATCAGCGCTTCGAGAACTGGAAGCTCTTCCGCGCCTTGGCCTTGCCGAACTTCTTCCGCTCGACCACGCGGCTGTCGCGGGTCAGGAAGCCTGCCGCCTTCAGCGCCGCGCGCAGCGACGGATCGTAAAGTTGCAGCGCCTTCGAGATGCCGTGCTTGACCGCACCGGCCTGGCCCGAGAGACCACCGCCCTTGACGGTCGCCATCACGTCGAACTGACCGTCGACGCCTGCAACCTGGAAAGGCTGGCGCAGGATCATCTGCAGAACGGGACGGGCGAAATAGGCGTCCATCTCCCTGCCGTTCACGGTCACCTTGCCGGAGCCCGGCTTGATCCAGACGCGGGCAACCGCGTCCTTCCGCTTGCCCGTGGCATAGGACCGGCCCAACGCGTCACGCACCGGCTCGCGGTTCGCGGCTTCGACAACGGTTTCGGCGGGCGCACCGGCGGAGCCAACGGCCTCCTTCAGGTCGTCCAGAGTCTTGATGTCTTCAGCCATGTCGTCAGCTCCGGGTGTTCTTCTTGTTCATGGACTTCACGTCCAGAACGTCGGGGTTCTGCGCCTCGTGCGGGTGCTCTGCCCCGGCATAGACGCGAAGATTGGTCATCTGCTTGCGGCTCAGCTTGTTGCCCGGCAGCATCCGCTTGACGGCCTGCATGACAACGCGCTCGGGATGCGCGCCTTCCAGGATCTGACCGGTGGTCCGGCTCTTGATGCCGCCCGGATAGCCCGTGTGCCAGTAGTTCGGCTTCTCGCGCTTGTTGCCCGTCAACTGCACCTTGTCGGCGTTGATGACGATGACGTTGTCGCCCATGTCCATATGGGGAGTGAAAGTCGCCTTGTGCTTTCCGCGCAGGCGCATGGCGACGATCGAGGCAAGACGGCCCAGAACAACGCCTTCAGCGTCGATCACGACCCATTTCTTCTCGATGTCCGCCGGTGTTGCGGTGAACGTCTTCATTGATCCATCATCCGTGGAGAAATTAGATGGCCGCTGTCTCGGTCATAACCGAACCACAGTCAAGTCCTCATTTCCCGATTTAATCATGTGAAATCAGACGGTTAAAAATTAGGTATTATAATACCCCAAAGAATCCCGGTAACCCCCTCGCTCCCGTTTCCCAATCCTGAACGCAAAGTTTCCCACAAACCGGCCATCCCTTTACCCCGCAAACGCCTGATTCGGGGTATACTGACCACAGGTAAGCGCATGTGGCGCGACGTCCCGGGGCGGCTCCGCGTATTGGACCGCCTCCTACTGAGTATGGAGATTTGGTATGATTGCAGGCATCTTCTTGTGCTTCGTGGCCATCGGCATCACCCTTGGCGCACTGCTCTTCGGACATGGGTCCGTCTTCCTCATCCTCGCCGCCCTGCCCGCCGCCGGCCTCATGCTCGGCCTCGTCTCGCTGGCATGGGCGCGCACCGATTTCGGTGACGCGGAACACCCGGCCGAGACCTGATCCGCGCGCAGGCGTAATTTCTTCTTGCATGAAGGGCGACGCGAAACTATGTCGGCCCGCACAAGGCACCGATCCCATCCCGAGGTCGTTCTCGGGGGGCGCTAAGGGCCGGATTACAATCTGCTGGAACGAAGGGGAGTGCCATGATGGACGGCGCCAACCTCTTCCAACTGGGGATCGGTCTGGATACAGGCGCCCATGCGGAAGAACTTCGCACGGATACTCGTGCGCATGATGTCACCCGTGACATCTTCGACAAGGATCGCGACGATCACTTCATCCGCCGCGACGGCAAGGTCTTTGCCGGCACGCATCTCATCATCGAGGTGGTGAACGGAACGGGTCTGGACGACGAGACCCGCATCCAGCAGGCCTTCCGCGACTGCGTGACAGCGTGCGGCGCGACGCTTCTGCACATCCACACCCACAAGTTCTCGCCGCAGGGCGTCTCGGGCGTGGCGGTGCTGGCGGAAAGCCACATCTCGGTCCACACATGGCCCGAAATCGGCTATGGCGCCTTCGATGTGTTCATGTGCGGCGACGCGCGGCCCTGGCGCGCAGTCGACGTGCTGAAGACCGCCTTCGACACCGACGACGTCCGTGTCAGGGAACTGCTGCGCGGCGACGGGCTGGTCCACGCGACGGCCTGATCCTTCTTCCTGGCGCAAATACGGCAGGGGGTGTGGGGGACGGCGTCCCCCACATCGGTCGCCGGCGCCAGCCGGCGAAATCACGACACAGGAGCCCGGCCATGACCGACTGGATCCGCGAACCTCTCCACGATGCCTGGGCGCAATCGCTCCGGGTGGGCAAGCTGTTCTATGACAGCGAGACCGACCACCAGCGCATCCGCGTCTTCGAGAACGCCACCTTCGGCCGTGTCCTCACCCTCGACGACGTGGTCCAGACCACCGAGCGCGACAATTTCATCTACCACGAGATGATGGCCCATGTGCCGATCATCGCCCACGGATCGGCCCGCCGCGCGCTGATTATCGGCGGCGGCGACGGCGGCATGGCGCGCGAAGTGCTCCGGCACCGCTCGATCGAACATGTCACCATGGTCGAGATCGACGCAGGCGTGGTCGATTTCTCGAAGGAATACCTGCCCATGATCAGCCAGGGCGCCTTCGACGACCCCCGCCTCAACCTCGTCATCGCCGATGGCGCGGAGTTCATAAGGCGGACGGAGGGCGGCTACGACGTCATCATCGTCGATTCCACCGACCCGATCGGCCCCGGCGAAGTGCTCTTCACCGACACATTCTACGGCCATGCGAAACGTGCCCTGACTCCCGGCGGCATCCTCGTGACACAGAATGGCGTGCCCTTCATGCAGGGCGAGGAGCTGACCGACACGATGCGCGCCTTCAAGGCGCTCTTCGCCGACTGGACCTGCTACACCGCCACCGTCCCCACCTACGCAGGCGGCCCGATGGCCTTCGGCTGGGGCACCGACGGCGCGGCGCGCCAGACCTCGCTCACCGAACTGGAGAGACGCTTCGAGGCCGCCGGCATCGAAACCGACTACTACACGCCGGCCGTCCACGCCGCCGCCTTCGCCCTTCCACGCTACATCGCGCGCCTCCTGCCCTAGCGGAATGTTACCAGCCAGACGCCGCCGATGACCATGGCGGCCCCGAGGAGCTTGCCCAGGGTCAACGCCGTGGCCGGCACGCCGAACAGTCCGAAATACCCAAGGATCATACCCGCCAGCACCTGTCCCGAGACCAGCAGGACGAAGAAGGTCCCGATCCCGATCTTCGGGATCAGGTAGCTGGACCCGATGATCATCGCGGCGCTCATCGCGCCCGCGGTCAGCAGGATCGGCGGGATCGCCCCGATCTTCTGAAAGGTCTCGCCCCGCGCGCCCGAGGCCAGCGCGATCACCAGCGAGGTCACGAAAGCCACGGCGAAGAACGGCACGTTCGCCATCGGCCCCGAGCCCAGGATCTTCGCCGTCTGCGTGATCATCGGGAGATAGATCGAGATGATCGCCCCCATCGCCAGCGCCATCAAAATCATCGGTACCGCCATCGCACCCCCCTTTCCCCTGCGCGAAGCATCAACCAAACTCATCCCGCCGGGAAGGAAAATTCGAGTCTAGGGGACCTCAGCGCCCTAGTCCCAGGGCGCAGGCCCGCTCTCAAACCCTTGTCCGAACACGTTCTCGCGATGCCAGCGCAGATTTGCGGGATGTGGCGCGTTTCGCGGATCGGTGGGCAACACGAGCTTGCCATCCGGCCGGATCAGTCTGTCGACCACATCTCCGGGGACTTTGTTGTGTGACACGAGAACTGTCTCGCAATCTTCCGCCACAGAGATCAGCCCGCGATCGAACATCCAATGAAGGGTTCCCGACAGAGCGAGACCATTCTTCACCGAGTCGCTTCCCTGTCTCTCCACGGGGCGAATATGAGCCGCCTGCACCTCCGGCCGCCCACCTCCATTTCGAAGCCTGAGGCCAGACATGGCGCACCTGAAATCATAGGCCTTCCGAACTTTGCGTCTGAACGCGACATCTCGATAGGGACGCCGCGTCAGCCTTTCCAGAACGGGACGTGCAAAATGTCCGGGTTCCTCATGCAACGCCGCATGTGGGTCATAGCGGTTGGCCTCGATCTGCTCCAGGTTCTGAGGCAGGCCCAAGTCGACAATTCTCGAGAACTCGGCTTCGGGCAATCGTCGCACCGCAAGCTGAACGGCTCCTCCTTTCTTGGCGGTTCCATCCAATTCGCGCAGCGCCGATTCCAGCGGGCTTCCATTCACCAGGCGAGGAACTTCAGTATCGAAGGGCAGGAAGCTACCCGGCTCTATCAAAGCAAGATACCGACCGTTTGCCCCTGGCTTGGGTACGACCTCCGAAATCTTCGCCGCCGCGAAATAGCCCCTCGGCCCTGCCTTCACCGGTTCATAATAGACAATCCAGTCACCGACAGCTTCCGTTACTGCTTTGAGGTAACTTTGGGGAAAGTCGTAAACGACATCCGGCTCATCTTCGTAAATCGAGTCAGCCTTATGCAATAAAACCAATTTCGTCATGGAAACAGGAAAGCCGCAAAGTTGGAAAAAGCAAGTATCTGAGTTTAGAGTCCAAAGCCGAGAGCACTTCGCCAAGGCGCTTCCAGACAAGTCGAAAACCGCCATGCCCCTCCAGAACCGCGTCCTCGCCACGGGCGAGATCATTGCCCACCCCGCACGCGGGCTCTTCATGGGCAACCGCGGCATCCTGCACGACGCGCACCGCCGCCTCGGCCCGGCGCGCTGGAAGCACAAGGCCTGGATCATCTGCGCGCTCGCCCACAAGGACTGGCACCGGCAGATGATGTCGCCCGGCAACTACTCCGAGCTCTTCTTCCTCGACGAGGCCGTCGCCCTGGCCGCCGGGCATCGCCCCTGCGCGCTCTGCCGCCGCGACGCCTACCGCGCTTATGTCGCCGCCGCCGGTCACGATGGCAGCGCGCCTGCCCTCGACGCCCGCCTCCATGCCGAGCGCGCCATTCCCCGCCGTGTCAGGCAACGCCGTCACGTAGCGCCCGTCGCCGACCTGCCCGATGGCGCCATCCTGTTCGACGACACCCCCAAACTCGCACTGGGGCGCACCCTTCTGCCGGTCCTCCCGGATGGCTACGGCCCACCGCAGCCCCGCCCCGCTTCAGGCCTGGTGACCGTCCTGACGCCGCCGACATCCCTCTCGGCGCTCGGAAACGGCTACCGTCCGACGCTGCATTCATCTTCCTCTTGGTGAAAATACTTCGGGGGGACGGCCTCCGGGGCCGTCGGGGGCGGAGCCCCCTCCAGAGCCGGCCATACGCGTTGCCATACGTTTTGCCGACGAAACGCCGACGCTATGCCGACGCGGCCTTCTCCTCCAGCGCCAGCCATTCGTCCTCGGCCGCGGACAGCTTTGCCTGCCGCTCGGCCAGCGCCTCGGTCGCCTTGCGGAACTTCACCGGCTCGCGGGAGAAGAGCTCAGGATCGGACAGCAATTCGCCCAGCTTCCCGATTTCCGCCTCCAGCCGCTCGATCACGCCCGGCAACTCTTCCAGCCGATGCCTTTCGGTAAAACTTAGGCCCGCAACCTTCTGCTTTACCTTTGGTTTCTCCGGTTCATCCCGAATGGCCACCTTCTGGACCGGCGCCTCGGCCAGCTGCCGTTTCGGTGCGTAATCCGACCATCCGCCGGCATGAACGGCGATCCGGCCCCGCCCCTCCAGCGCCACCGTCGTCGTCGCGACGCGGTCCAGAAAGTCCCGGTCGTGGCTCACCAGAAGCACCGTGCCGTCATAGTCGTCTAGCAACTCCTGCAGGAGATCCAGCGTCTCGATATCCAGATCGTTCGTCGGCTCGTCCAACACCAGCAGGTTCGACGGTTTCGCCATCAGCTTCGCCAGCAGAAGCCGCGCCTTCTCGCCCCCCGACAGCGACCGCACCGGCGCGCGCGCCTGCGCCTCGTCGAAGAGGAAATCCTTGAGGTACCCCACCACATGCCGCGGCTGGCCGCGCACCAGAACCTGGTCGGCACGGCCCGAAACACGCATCTCCTTGTCGCCCGTCAGACTCTCCCAGAGGCTCATCTCCGGGTCGAGCGCTTCGCGGCGCTGGTCAAAGACAGCCATCTCGAGATTGGTGCCCAGTGTCACGGACCCGGCATCCGGCTCCAGCTGTCCCGTCAACATCTCGATCAGGGTCGTCTTGCCCACGCCGTTCGGCCCGACGAAGGCCACGCGGTCGCGACGCTGCACCTTGAGAGAAAAGTCTCGGCAGATCACCTTTTCGCCGTAAGACTTTGAAATACCGACAGCTTCGATTACCCGCTTGCCCGACTTCGGGCCTGCGTCCAAAGCCATCGCCGCCGTGCCTTCGCGGCGGATCTGGCCGGCCCGCTCCGCCCTCAGCGCCTGAAGCGCGCGTACCCGGCCCTGGTTGCGCTTCCGTCGGGCGCTGATCCCTTCAACCGCCCACCGTGCCTCGGACTTGATCTTGCGATCCAGCTTGTGGCGCGCCTCATCCTCGTCGGCCCAGGTCTTGTCCCGCCATTCCTCGAACGCCTCGAAACCCCTGTCCTGCCGCCGGACCTCGCCCCGGTCGATCCAGAGCGTACCTTTCGTCAACCGGCGCAAGAAGGCACGGTCGTGACTGATCACCACGAAGGCCGCCCGCGTCTCTGAAAGACGGTCTTCAAGCCATTGAACCGCCTCGATATCCAGATGGTTCGTCGGCTCGTCCAGAAGCATCAGCGCTGGTTCCTCCGCGATGATCTTCGCCAACGCCGCGCGTCGCCGCTCGCCACCCGAGGCTGCTGCAACCGGCGTTGCGGGATCGAACTTCAACCCCTCGGCCACAGCCTCGATCCGCCACAGCTCGGTGGGGCCAAGGTCGCGCACCGCGAAATCGCCCAGTGTGACGCATCCGGCCATTTCGGGCTCCTGCTCCATGTAACCGACACTGTCACCGGGCGAGACCACACGCGCGCCTGCATCGGGCTCCACGAGACCGGCCATGACCTTCATCAGCGTCGACTTGCCCGACCCGTTCCTGCCCACGAGCGCCAGACGGTCGCCCGACTGGATCACCAGCGACAAACCCGCGAATACGGGATCGCCGCCGAAGGTCAGCGAGATATCGGAAAGCTGGAGAAGAGGAGCGCGTGCCATGGGCGCGAGCTAAGCCCGCGCCGCGGCGGCGTCAATGGTCAGCCTGCGACAGCTCTCAAAGCGCGCGCCCGTGCCGGCGGGATGGCGCGGATTTCCAGCCCCGTGAAAACATGCAGCGTGTTGAGATCGCGGTCGACCACCGCATGATCCGATACCCAGCCCCCCATGGTCAGGTAACTCTTCAGCAGGGGCGGCATGCGTTTCAGCGCGGTCACCCGGTCGGGCTTGCGCAGCCGCTCCGCGAACCGGAACACATTGGGCGCCTTGATCCTCGGCAGCCAGCGCTTGGGCGCAAGGTACCGTTCGGTCAGCATGGCGAATGCATCTGCATAGTACTCGGCATCCGTGCCGTGAAAGGACGAACATCCGAACAGCATTTCAACGCCCTCGCTGTCCACGAAGGACGTCATCGCGCCCCACGCGGCGCGCAGGATGTCGGGATCGGTCACGCCCGGCTCGATGCAGAAGCGCCCCATTTCGACCATCGGCCCCTGGAAGGACTCGAGCGCCTCCAGCTCGTAATACTGAGCCGAATAGCAGCGCCCGATCTCCGCGCCCGAGGCCAGCGGCAAAAGACGGAATGTCGCGACCAGCGTATCGGTGCGCGCCTCTTCGATCAGGACATGACGGCAAACCGGGTCGAACGCGTCGGCATCGCGCCCGTCGGTCCTGTCGACCGCACCCGTCCCGGAAATGAACGCGCGATAGCGCAACCTCTGCGCCGCTTCCAGGTCCTCAGGCGTCTCCGCCAGCCTGGTCCTGTATCGGCCCTTGCCCCAGATCAGCATATCGTGATCCTTTCACGTCTGGCGCCCTTGGCGTTGCCGCCTAGATATCGGCACGTGGAGAATGCCATACAAGTTGTGACAGCGATACGACGAAAGGAACCGAGATGGACAAGGTTGTGAAATCGGACGCCGAATGGCGCGCGGAACTGGACGATCTTGAATACAAGGTTCTGCGGAAGCACGGCACCGAACGCGCCTTCACCCACGACGATTTCCCGAAATCGGCCGGAACCTACCGCTGCCGGGGCTGCGGCGCGCCGCTTTTCGACCAGGCGCACAAGTTCGATTCGGGCACCGGATGGCCATCCTTCTACCAGCCGATGGACCCCGAGATGGTCGGCGAAAGCGAGGATCGCAGCTTTTTCATGCGCCGCACCGAAGTGCACTGCAACCGTTGCGACGGCCACCTCGGACACGTCTTCCCGGATGGCCCGCAGCCCACGGGCCTGCGCTACTGTATCAACGGCGTTGCGCTGGAGTTCGAGCCCGAGGAGAGTTAGCCCTCTTCCAGGAACTGGCCGGCGCCGAGGTTGCCGATATTAGCGAAGAGCTGCCGGAGGAAGCCGATGCCGCGCGTGTTCGACGTGGTAACGCGCCGGTTGAGGACAACGACCTGGCCGTTTTCCAGCCCGAAGCGCTCGACATTCTCGACCTGCCCGTTCTCCGCGAAGCTCACAGCGACGACCTCGCGATCGACTTCGACAGGTGCCCGCCACAGGAAGCGCTCAAAGTCCGACCGCACGTAATACCAGCCGCGTTCGTCGATGATACCGGCGGTACCCGGGCGGCCAAGAATCCGGGCAACCGTGTCCTTCGTGTCAACGCCGACTTCGACCTGCGCCAGAAGCGCATCGTCGGGAACATAGCCGTGGCTGTCCTCAAGACGGGAACAGGCGGCAAGCCCGACGATCAGAACGATCCCCATCCCGGCCCGTATCCTGGAAAACCCCCTGCGCGTCATGCCCCTCACCTCTTGCATCGCGCCGAAAGCGCGCCTAGTCGGCATACCTAGAGAACACCGCCGGTTCAAGGATTTGCTCATGGCAGACGAAAACACGGCCACCACAGTGCGGGCCAGAGACATCACCCGCCCCCGGCCTTTCACGCTCACGCCCGACGCCGACACGCGCGCGGCCCTCGCGGCTGAACTGGGCATCCTGGCAATCCGGAAGCTGAGTTTCCGGGGCGAACTCCTTCCCGATGGCCCGGGCGACCTGCGTCTCGTCGCCGATCTGGGCGCGACCGTGGTCCAGCCCTGCGTTGTCACACTTGAGCCGGTTACGACCCGGATCGACGAACGGATCGCGCGGCATTACGTATCCGAAATGCCGGACATTCCCGAGGGCGACGAGGTCGAGATGCCGGAAGACGACACGATGGAACCCTTGCCCCGCGACATCGACCTGACGGAGGTGATGGTCGAGGCGCTGGCGCTGGCCCTGCCACCCTGGCCGCGCGCCGAAGGTGTCGATGCCGTCGCGCTTTCGGTGACCGAGCCCGGCAAACAGGCGATGACCGACGACGACGCCAAGCCTTTCGCGGCGCTGAAATCGCTTCGTGGGAAACTCGAGGGCGACGAGGGCGAAAACGGGTGAATATCCCCTTGCGTTTCATCGGAATCGCAGTATGTATGCGCACTCTTTCGAACATTGGGTTGGACATGGGACGCGCCAGCGCGTAAGACCTCGACTGACCCAGAACCACCGGGGCACAGCCCCCTGCAGATACCGAGGTTGAGACATGGCTGTCCCTCAGAATAAAGTCACCCGCTCGCGCCGGAACATGCGCCGCGCCCATGATGCTCTCGTTGCCGGCAACCCGGCCGAGTGCCCGAACTGTGGCGAGCTGAAGCGCCCGCACCACGTCTGTGGCGCTTGCGGGCATTACGACGACCGCGAAGTTGTCGCGCAGGCCGACGAGATCGACCTGGACGACGACGCCGCGTAAGCGTGGCCATCGCGCCCCGGCACGGCGATGACGGATAACCCCGATCAGACCTCCGGCAAAGCGCGGCCCATTACCATTTCTGTTGACGCCATGGGCGGCGACCGCGGACCTGCGGCCGTCGTCTCTGGCATTCAGAAAAGCGCCGAGAAGAATCCGGACATAGCCTTCATCGTGCATGGCCCGGCCTCGGAGCTGAAGCCACTTATCGAAAAACGGCGGTTGTCCGAACGCTGCCAGATCCGCGATGTTGCGGAAATCGTCACCATGGACGCCAAACCCAGCCACGTCATGCGCAACGGCAAGGGCACCTCCATGTGGTCCACCATCGAAGCCGTGAGGAACGGCGAGGCGGATGCGGCGGTGTCCTGCGGAAATACCGGCGCGCTGATGGCTGTTTCGATGGTTCGCCTGCGCAAGCTTCCTGGTGTCGACCGCCCAGCGATCGCGTGCCTCTGGCCCTCGCGAAACCCGGGCGGGTTCAACATCATGCTGGACGTTGGGGCTGACATCCGCGCAGACGCCACCGACCTTCTGCAATACGCGCTGATGGGCGGGTCCTATGCCCGGAATGGCCTCGGGCTGAAGCGGCCTCGCGTCGGACTGTTGAACGTGGGCACCGAAGAGCACAAGGGCCGCCCCGAGATCAAGGAAGCGCACGACCTGATCACCGAAGCCGCACCGGCTGCGGACATCGAGTTCGTGGGTTTCGTCGAAGGCGGTGATATTCCCTCCTCCCGCGTCGACGTGATCGTCACCGACGGGTTCACCGGCAATGTCGCGCTGAAGACCGGGGAAGGAACCGCGTCGCTGATCCGTGAATTCCTGAGAGAGGCGTTCAAGGCCACGTTGCTCTCGCGCTTCGCCGCCCTGCTGGCAATCGGATCGCTGCGCCGCCTCTCCAAGCGGATCGATCCGCGCCGCGTCAATGGCGGCGTGTTCCTCGGCCTGAACGGTACCGTCGTGAAAAGCCACGGCTCGGCGGACGCCACGGGCGTATCCTCAGCCATCAAGCTGGCCTTTCGCCTTGCCGAAAGCCGCTTTACGGAACGGTTGGCAGCGCGGGTTGCATCCGCGAGCGCGGCGCGGCAGGATGCGCTTGGGAAATCGGGCGAGAGCGAGCAGAACGAATGACAACACGCGCCGTCGTGCGAGGCGTCGGGCACTATCTGCCCGAGCGAATCGTTCCCAACGAGTGGTTCGAAGACAAGATCGACACCTCGGACGAGTGGATTCGCTCTCGCAGCGGTATCGAACGCCGTCATTTCGCCGCCGAGAACCAGACTACATCCGAACTGGCCGCGAACGCCGCCCAAAAGGCGCTGGCGATGGCGGGCCTGGAGCCGGACGAGATCGACGCGGTCATCGTCGCCACATCCACCGCCGACCTGACCTTTCCTTCCGCCGCCACGATGGTTCAGGAGCGCCTGGGCATGACCCGCGGCTTTGCCTTCGATGTGCAGGCCGTCTGCGCGGGCTTCGTCTTTGCGCTGGCCCAGGCCAACGCGCTGATCATCTCGGGCCAGATCAATCGCGCGCTGGTGATCGGAGCGGAAACCTTCAGCCGGATCATCGACTTCACCGACCGTGCCACTTGCGTCCTTTTCGGCGACGGCGCCGGCGCGGTGGTGTTGGAAGCTGCTGACGGCACCGGCACAAACGCTGACCGCGGAATCCTGGCGACCGACCTGAACTCCGACGGACGTCAGCGCGGCATCCTCTATGTCGACGGCGGCGTCTCGACCGGCACGACCGGACATCTCCGCATGGAAGGCAAGGAAGTCTTCCGCCACGCCGTCGAGAAACTGGCCCAGACTGCCGATGCGGCGCTGGAGAAAGCCGGCCTGAAAGCCGATGATGTCGACTGGATCGTGCCCCATCAGGCAAACCTGAGGATCATCAAGTCCACGGCACAAAAGATGGGAATCGACCTCGATCGCGTCGTGATCACCGTCCAGGATCACGGCAACACCTCGGCCGCATCGATTCCTCTGGCGCTCTCCGTCGGGGTCGAGCGCGGCCAGATCAAACAGGGCGATCTGGTGGTGACCGAGGCGATCGGCGGCGGATTGGCCTGGGGATCGGTGGTTCTTCGCTGGTAATCCGGCTTCAAGGCCCTTTTCCAACCGCTTGATATTGACTCGGAAAATCTTCCCGCCCATGCTAGCGCGAACAATTGCAAGCGGGGGAGTGGAATGAGCGAAAAGACATTGACGCGTATGGATTTGAGCGACGCCGTTTTCCGGGAGGTCGGTCTCAGCCGCAACGAATCCGCCCAGCTTGTGGAAAGTGTCCTTCAGCACATGTCCGACGCGCTTGTGAGTGGCGAGCAGGTCAAGATTTCGTCCTTCGGGACGTTCTCGATCCGGGACAAGGCCGCGCGTGTCGGCCGCAACCCGAAGACCGGAGAGGAAGTCCCGATCCACCCGCGCCGGGTTCTGACCTTCCGCCCGTCCCATCTCATGAAAGAGCGCGTTGCAGCCGGCAACAAGCAGTAACGAAATGGAAAAATCCCGCGAGGCGTTTCGCACCATCTCGGAAGTGGCCGAGTGGCTGGACGTCCCGACACACGTCCTGAGATTCTGGGAAAGCCGTTTCTCGCAGATCAAACCGGTGAAGCGCGCCGGTGGGCGGCGCTATTACCGCCCGTCCGACATGCGGGTCATCGGCGGGGTCAAGACGCTCCTCCACGATCAGGGCATGACGATCCGCGGTGTGCAGAAACTGTTCCGCGAGCAGGGTATCAAGCACGTCTCGTCCTTCTCGCCCAAGCTCTACGGACCGGCGGGAACCCCTGACGAAGACGATGCACAGGTCATCGACGGCCAGCTTGTTGCCGACGAAGTCGACCAGATCCAACCGTCCCCCGCCGCGCGCTCTACCCGAGACGCGACACCGGACCCGGTTCCCGAAGAGGAAACCTCGGTTGCGGAGGATGCTGGGCCAGAAGCCAGCGATCTGGTCTTCATCCATTCGCGCGCTGCAGGCCAGCCAGTCGAATCCGAAGCACCGCAACCCGCGTTCGACCTCGGGCCGGAACCGGAACAGGCCGCGGAACCGGAAGCAGCTCCGGCACTGTCCATTCCGGCCACGCCAGATGTCCCGGACACGGATGCCGCCGACGACGACCCGGCCCATTCGGACGCCCCTGGCATTGCGGCCCTGGTCGTGACAGCGCGGCGCGCCCGTTTGCGCGGAGAGCGCGACACCATCGTTCAGGTCGTTGACCGTCTGAAAGACCTTCGCGCACGGCTCGGCTGACCCATGCCGGAGAGCAAGACAACCCGGGCCAAACTCTGCCCTTGCCCCCGGCCCCGTTTTGGGTCAGAACGCGCTCCGTCGGGCTATGGCGCAGCCTGGTTAGCGCGTCCGTCTGGGGGACGGAAGGTCGCAGGTTCGAATCCTGCTAGCCCGACCAATAACCACGTCACGAGGTTCAAATGACCGGAGTCCTGCCAGACAGTGCAATCCGGGACATGGCGTCAACCGGCGTGATCACCGCCGAAACGCCCGTCACCTCTGAACAGGTGCAGCCCGCCTCGCTCGATCTCCGGCTCGGCAACGTCGCTTACAGGGTGCGCGCGTCCTTCCTTGCGCCGGGCGGCACCACCGTCGCCAGGCGGCTCGACGCCTTTACCATGCACAAGATCGACCTGACCCGCGGCGCAGTGCTGGAGAAGGGCTGCGTCTATGTCGTGCCCCTGATGGAAGGACTGAACCTGCCGTCCGATGTCTCGGCCGTTGCGAACGCAAAGAGTTCGACCGGACGCCTCGATCTGCTGACCCGGACGATCATTGACGGCGGCACGGAATTTGACCGTATCCCGGCCGGCTATCGCGGCCCGCTCTATGCCGAAATCTGTCCGAGGTCTTTCTCGGTTCTCGTCCGGCCCGGCATGCGCCTGAACCAGATTCGTTTTCGCCGCGGCCATGCCACCCTCGATGACAGCGCGCTCCACGCGCTCCACGCGACCTGCCCTCTGGTCTCGGGCACTCCGGTCATTTCCGAGGGCCTTGGCTTCTCGGTCGATCTGAAACCCGCCAGCACGACACTGGTTGGCTACCGCGCCAAGCCGCATACGGGGGTCATCGACCTTGACCGGATCGCCGGCTACGACGCGGCGGACTACTGGGAAGAAGTGCATACCACCAATGGCCGCATCATTCTCGATCCCGGCGCGTTCTACATCCTCGTCAGCCGCGAGGCGGTCACGATCCCGCCCGACCACGCCGCCGAAATGGCCCCGTATCTCGCGATGGTCGGAGAGTTCCGCGTTCATTATGCAGGGTTCTTCGATCCCGGTTTCGGCTTT
This sequence comes from Silicimonas lutimaris, assembly GCF_047314965.1. Lineage (NCBI taxonomy): Bacteria > Pseudomonadati > Pseudomonadota > Alphaproteobacteria > Rhodobacterales > Paracoccaceae > Silicimonas > Silicimonas lutimaris. Next base: position 84,501 of record NZ_JBLBVK010000053.1, read on the forward strand.
GCCGCCGCAGGTGGCGCCGGCTCCCGCGGCGTGCTGGAAGTACGTTGCCACGAAGCACCCTTCGTGCTGGAGCACGGACAGGTCGTCGGGCGACTGGTCTACGAGAAGATGGAAACCCTGCCCGAAGTCCTCTACGGCCGTGAGATCGCATCGAACTATCAGGGCCAGGGCCTGAAGCTGTCCAAGCATTTTCGCGCCAATTGACCGATGCCCCGGCACGGCTCCCTTGACGCGCTTCGAACCCCACCACATCTGAGACGGGCGGCACAGACGGCGCCGTTCCCACCCGGCGGCACCGCATGGACATCTTCCTGATCGTGATTGGCCTCCTCGCCCTCGTCGGCGGGGGAGAAACCCTTGTGAACGGGGCGGTCAGCCTCGCGAAGTCACTCAAACTCTCACCGATGGCGATCGGCCTGACCATCGTTGGCTTCGGCACTTCACTCCCCGAACTTCTGACGAGCGTCACCGCGGCGCTTGCGGGATCACCAGGCGTCGCGATCGGAAACGTGATCGGCTCGAACATCGCCAATATCCTCCTGATCCTCGGTGTCGCCGCGCTTCTGTCGCCGATTGCCGTCGACAGAAGCGGTTTTCGCAGGGACAACACGGTTCTGATCCTCGCCACCGCTGCGGCCATCGCGATCCTGGTAATGGGCAATGCCGGGCGCCTGGCGGGCGTGGCGCTGGCGATCAGCCTCCTTCTCTATCTCGGCTATGTCCTGCGCTATGCCGATGGCCCGGGTCCACAGGAAGAGATCGAGGAACTGACACGCCCCGGCTGGAAATCGGCCCTGTTCATCGCAGGCGGGCTTGCTGCGACGATCCTCGGCGCCAAGGCGCTGGTGACGGGAGCCGTCGCCATCGCCGCCCACGCGGGTCTCTCCGAGGCGGTGATCGGACTGACACTCGTGGCGGTTGGAACCTCGCTGCCGGAACTCGTGACCTCGATCATCGCGGCCCGGAAAAAGATGAGCGACGTGGCCCTCGGCAACATCGTCGGCTCGAACATCTTCAACATCCTGGGCATCCTGGGCGTGACCGCCATCATCGCCCCGATCCCCGTGCCCGCCGAAATGGTTGTGCGCGACAGTCTCGTCCTTGGGCTCGCCACCGTTCTGATGGTTGTGAATTGCAGGACCGGCTGGAAGATCACCCGGACCGAGGGCGCGATCTTCCTCGCGCTCTACATGGGTTATATCTGGCTGCTCTGGCCCTGAGTCTCAGTCCAGAACCTTCTCCATGAAGACAAGGACATCGGCCAGAATCTCGTCCTCGAAATGGTCGCTCTCGGGATAAGCGTCACGGAACTCAAACCCCATGTCCCGGTATAGCCCGATCGCGGGTGTCAGGTTCCGGGTCGTATCAAGACGAAGCGCCCGTACCCCCAGGGCCCGCGCTTCGGCGACCGCAGCCTCGACCAATGCGCGCCCCGCTCCAGTGCCACGCCCCTCGGGACGCACGTAGAGGCGTTTGATTTCCATATCGCGCGCACCTGATTTCCGGAGGAAGACCATGCCCACGGCCTCGCACGGCCCACGTTCCGCCACGAAGGTCCGGCCTATCGGCGGCACGACCTTGTGCAACCCGCTCATCGTGCTGGAGATCAGGGTCTCGGGGTCGAAAGACACGCCTGCGGTGGTCTCAAGGTCCTCGCAGACGAACCGGATGTACTCACCCAGCAACGGTTCCAGCTCACGGACCTCGTCAATCCTGTCGAGCGTCCGAACCCGAACTCCACCGTCGGCGCCCATGGCCTCAGAACCGCCCGAGGCGGCGTCCCATGCGCAGCTTCTTCGCGGCTTCGGCCAGTTTCGGATCGGTCTTCTGGCCCTTGTTCACTGCGCGCAGCCCGTGCCGGAACAGAAGCTGCATCGCCATGTGTATCAGTCGCTCAACGTTCATGTCTCAGCTCTCGTCCTCGAACATGTCGGTCTGATCTTCCTCGCCGTCTTCGTCCTCGCCCTCGACGGGTTCACCCGGCGGCGGACGGTTCTCCAGAAGTCCCGCGGCACGCAATTCCTTAAGCCCCGGCAGATCGCGCGCGTTCTCCAGGCCGAAGTGATCCAGGAACTCCTGCGTCACCATGTAGGTGACAGGGCGGCCCGGAGTCATCTTGCGCCGTCCGAACTTGATCCACTCCAACTCCATGAGCTGATCGATGGTGCCCCGGCTGACGCTGACGCCCCGGATCTCCTCGATCTCCGCCCGCGTGACGGGCTGATGATAAGCGACGATGGCCAGCGTCTCGATTGCGGCGCGGCTCAGCTTCCGGGTCTCGACCGTTTCCTTTTGCATCAGGAAACCAAGATCAGGAGCAGTCCGGATCGCCCAGGCCTCGCCCACTTTCACCACCGAGACACCGCGCCCCTCGTACCGCTTGCGCAGCATTTGAACCGCTTCGGCCGCATCGGCACCATGAGGCATCCGGGCATTCAGTTCGGCGACGGACACCGGCTCGGCGCTGGCGAAAAGGATGGCCTCCACCATCCGCTCCTGCTCGGCCAGCGGCGGCGCCTCGAACAGGCTCTCGCGAACGTCCCCTTCCTCAACCACGGGCGACAGACCTGATCTGGATGGGGGCGAACGTGTCAGTCTGCCTGATCTGGATCGCGCCGTTCTTCACCAGCTCCAGCGAAGCCGCGAAATGGCTGGCCGTGGCCGAGCGCCGCCGGACCGGATCGGTCTCCCAGCCCTCGGGCAGATAGGACATCAGATCGGTCCAGTCGCCCGCATAGCCTATCAGCCCGCGCATCCGTTCCAAGGCCTGCTCCAGCGTGAAGACATGTTTGCGGTCGAAGGCATAGGGCCGGAACTCGTCCTTCGTCCGGATACGGGCATAGCCCTGCATCAGGTCCAGAAGCGTCGCGGTATAGCGCACCTTCCGCACCCGTTCGATACTCTCGGGAATGCCCCGCACGAAAAAATCCCGTCCCTTCTGGTCCCGCGCCATCAGCTGGGCCGCGCATTCGCGCATCGCCGCCAGACGCTCCAGCTGGAACGCCAGATGGGCGGCAAGCTCCTCGCCCGAGGGCCCTTCGTCCGCCGGATCGGGTGGCAAAAGAAGACGCGATTTCAGGAAGGCCAGCCACGCGGCCATCACGAGGTAATCCGCTGCCAGTTCGATCCGCAACGACTTGGCGCGCTCTATGAAGGCAAGGTATTGCTCGGCCAGCGCCAGGACGCTGATCTTCCGAAGGTCCACCTTCTGGGTCCGTGACAGCATCAACAGAAGGTCGAGCGGGCCTTCGAACCCGTCGACATCGACAATCAGTGCTTCCGCCGCAAGACGGGCTTCGACATCGTCGAAATCGGCGTCGCCGTCAGGCATTGTCTGCTCCCCCGGTTAGAGAGGCAAATTCGGCTTCCAGCGTCGGAATGTCAATATCTGTTGGGGTTCTCCGGCAGGAAAGCGCAATATCTGCCCTCTCCGCCGCGTCTTGCGTCATCTGGCCCATGGTGTCCGCAAGCAACTCCATCTCGTCCGGATCGCCATTGCAGTGCAGCACCAGATCGCAGCCAGCTGCCAGCGCCGCCGCACCGCGCTCCGCCACGCTGCCCCGAAGCGCGCCCATCGAGATATCGTCGGTCATCAGAAGCCCCTTCAGACCAAGTTCCTCCCGAAGATACCGGATTCCTGCGGGTGAAAGGGTTAACGGCACCTCGGGATCGATCTCCGGCAGCACGATATGCGCCGTCATCACCATCGGCAGATCCGCCAGCGCCCGGAACGGCGCGAAATCCGTGTCCCGAAGATCGGCCAGCGGCACGTCGATCCGCGGCAGTCCCTTGTGGCTGTCGACCGTCGCGCGCCCGTGGCCCGGCGCATGCTTGATCACCGGCAGGCAACCGGCATCCATCAGGCCCTCCGCACAGGCCCGCGCCATCGAAACGACCGTCGCAGCATCCGTGCCGTAGCACCGGTTCCGTAGGAAAGGATGCGTTTCGGGCCAGGCGATGTCGCCGGAGGGCGCGCAGTTCACGTCGATCCCATGCGCCACGAGTTCGGCGCCAATCAGAAGACCGCGCAGGTACATCGCGCGCGCGGACCCGGTCTGCGCAACCTGGTCCAGCGGCGGCAGCCATTCGCGCCAGTGAGGCGCGCGCATCCGCTGCACCCGACCGCCTTCCTGGTCGATCAGTACCGGCGCCTCGCGCCCGACCGCCGCACGAAGATCACCCGTCAGCTGCCGAAGCTGCTCCGGGTTCTCGCAATTGCGTTGGAAGATGATAAAGCCCCAAGGGGCGGCCTCACGGAAAAACGCGGCTTCCCGCGAGGTAAGAGTCGGCCCGGAGGGCGCGAATATATACGCGCCCTGCCCCAAGTTACTCCTGCACCACCGGAATGCAGTTCGCGCCGTCCGACACCAGGACCGAGCAGAACCGCCGCGCGTCGGCCAGGTCTTCGAACCCCATTGCACGAAGCCGCCAGAACGTGCGCCCGCCCGTCTGGGCCTCCTGGATGACCAGTTCCTTACCGGTCATGTAGTTGCCGAACTGGGCATTGGCCTTGTCCCATTCGGCGCGCGCGATCTCGGCGCTGCCGAACGCCCCCAACTGCACAAGGCGCGTGCCGGCAGGGATGGTCGACGGATCGATCTCGCTCGCACCGCCCGTGGCCGAAGGCATGTAGCTGACGGCTTGAAGGTTCTCCGGCCGGATCAGCGGGCGCGGTGTCACGACCGGCACGCCCGGAGCAGCCTCGACGGTCAGAACGGCGGGCTGGGCATCCTCGGCTTCATCGGCAAGCCCCAAGGCAAGAGCAACGGCCAGATCGGTGCCCGAACGGTCCGGCTCCGCCACGGTTTCTTCCTCGACCGCCAAAGTCTCGCTGGCCACCAGCGGAACCGCCTCGCCCTCGCCTTCGTCCGCTTCCGTCGCCATGACCGACGCTTCCGTGGTCTCGATGCTCATGGGCGCGTCGACCAGCGGCGGCGGAGCCAACTCCGCCATCGGCTGAAGTTCAGCCATCGCCAGGTCTTCTTCTTCGTTCAGAATCGACGGCTGCGGCGCCAGAACAACCCGGTCGGCAAGATTTTCCTCGGTCCGTTCTTCCGCGATCCGGTTGACGGACAAACCCTGATACTCGCTGGCCAGTCCGCCCGGATCCTCCGGCGCGACCCGCATCGGACCTTCAAGCGCGCGCACTACGGGGACACCGGAGACATCGCGCACCCAGAGCTTCCAGCCCCAGGTCGCAAGTCCCGCAATCAGAACCACCGAAAGAAATGCGCCCGCCCAGTTCAGCGCCGCCGTCAGCGATCCGCCGAACCGGGAATCGCCGTAGTCGTCATAATTGAATGCCGCCATTTTCCATGCCTCTCACCAGCCGCCGGTTGTTCCAGCGGTCCGTCCTGCTCGTTTGACGTCGGTGGTGCGCTTGTTGTCAGCGCGGTTCCTCGCCCGCCGTCGCCACAAGTGTACCCAATTCGCAGGAAATAACAACGCCCACGGCGCGCGTCAGGGCGTTTTCCGCCGCCCTTGCCCGGTGGCGGTGCCTCATCGGGTCGCAAACCGCCGGGTGGAAGCTCAATTCAAAGCTGAAAGCCGCCCTGCAGCGAAGGACGGCTTCGAGCCCAAGTTGCAATTCTTCCGCAATGCAGCGAATGTCATCTTTTGAATCGCTGCATTTTTCTTGCATGAGGCATATCCAATGACGGCAATTTTGGGCGCTGTTCACGAGCAAGTTCCGTTTTTGATTGGCGATGTAATGGTGTCTTCTCCGCGGGCACCGCACAACAACGTCGTTCATCCCATGTCGGGTGTGCCATCGGTTGCTGCACCGGTTTGGTTTGATACTCGTTATGCTGTCGATTGGCGTCAAAAGCTTGTTGTGATTGGCACGCACCTGCTAGTCGCTTGGGCTGGTTCTAGGTTGGAAGCTCGCGCAACGATCCGAAGAATGCGTGAGCGTTACGCCCAGATCGACCCAACCGACTTTTCGCAGTTGGAGACTTGTTTGCAAGTTGCGGACGAGCTTGAGATTAGCAAATGCGATTTCATTTTTCTTCTTGCTAACAGGCAACGGTGGGGCTTGCGTAGCTACGGTCGCGGTGCAACAGGATTCAAAACTCGCTGGTCCGAGAATGCAGTAGCAGCGGGCTCAGGCTCGGACATGTTGATCGACTCTTTGGACGTGGTGTCTGAGTTTGGGGATCGCGCCATTGACCCGTTTAATCGCACCTTGGGTCAACTTGTCCTCGCTGCGGCTAGAATGTGGTACTTTGACTTGTCTGGTGTTGGAGCGACTTACGCGTTTGGAGGATGCTTTGAGATGGCAATCCGACAAAATAGCCAAATCTCCAAACTGGACGACGTACTATTTGTCAGCCATGTCTATCGTCCCAACGAAGGCATCGGATTGCTGCCGTATTTCTTGAAGATAGACTATGTTGGTGACCTACTCGTTGCTAGGGTTCTCGATTTTTCTTTGCCGCCAAAATCACCGGACGTTGATTTTGACTACAAGAGGACTGCCGTATATGTAATTCCGCCGGTCGATACAATCTGGTCAGCTTCAAACCCTGCGCCCGAGCGGGAGGCGCTTATGGCTGAATTGGGTAGTTTGAACGCTTCCCATTTTGGAACTTATGTGAATATTCCTTCCGTCGATCCTAAAAAGAACCCGCACTCGGTTTCGCTTCACACGTACAACACTGAAAGTAGACCGATTGAGTTCGAGTTTGGGGAAGGCGAGTTGCCTGTTGGTTTCAACATGACGGATACATACTTGAACGGCGTAATTAGAGCTGTCAGGGACACGCTGATTGATGCCAATGAGCCTGTGCCAAAGTCGTGGGACAGCATATGATAGGGTGCAGCTTATTGGGTTTTGCCCAATTCACTGTAAGCCAAGTTCCAGTTCGCGGCCATTGACTGTCATATTAAGTGCGTCCGGTTAGTCCCGCGAGCGGACACGACAAATTCCGCCCTCAGCGCATCTCCTCGACCGGCGTGACGCCAAGTATCCCCAGACCGTTCGCGATCACCACCGCCACCGCGCGCGGAAGCGCGATCTTGGCCGCCGTGGCCGCCGGCTCATCCTCCTGGAGGAAGCGCAGCGCCGGTTTGTCGTTGCCCTTGTTCCAGAGTGCGTGGAAATCCGAGGCCAGTTCATAGAGATAGAACGCCACCCGGTGCGGCTCGTGGTTCCGGGCCGCGATCTCCACCAGGCGCGGCCATTCCGCGATCTTCTTCGCCACCTGGAACTCGGCCTCATCCTCCAGCTTCGCGTTGTCGGACCAGTCGAGATGCATCTCCTCGGCCTTCCGCATCACGCTCCGGATCCGGGCATGGGCGTATTGCACATAGAAAACCGGGTTATCCTTCGACTGCTCGGTCACCTTGTCGAAATCGAAATCCAGCGGCGCGTCATTCTTCCGCGTCAGCATGTGGAACCGCGTCACGTCAGGCCCCACCTGCTCGACCACGTCGCGCAGAGTGATGAACGTCCCCGCCCGTTTCGACATCTTGAACGGCTCGCCGTTCTTGTAGAGCTTCACCAGCTGCGTCAGCTTGATATCCAGCGGCACCCGGCCACCCGACAGCGCGCTGACGGCGGCGTTCATCCGCTTGACATAGCCGCCATGATCGGCCCCGAAAATGTCGATCAGCTCGTCGAAGCCCCGCGCGATCTTGTCCCAATGATAGGCGATATCGGGCGCGAAATAGGTCCAGGAGCCGTCCGACTTCATGATCGGGCGGTCCACGTCATCGCCATGCTCGGTCGACTTGAACAGCGTCTGTTCCCGCGGCTCCCAGTCCTCGGGTACCTTGCCCTTGGGCGGCTCCAGCGTGCCCTTGTAGATCAGACCCTTCTTCTTCAATTCCTCGATCGCCGCCTCGATCCGGCCCGTGCCGTAAAGGGACTTCTCGGAGTAGAAGACATCCATCTTCACGCCGATGGCCGCCAGGTCCTCGCGGATCAGGTCCATCATGGCCTCGGTCGCGAAATCTCGCACTTCGTCCAGCCAGTCCGCCTCGGGCTTGTCTAGAAGCGTGTCGCCGTATTTCGCCTTGAGCGCCTCGCCGATGGGAATGAGGTAGTCGCCCGGATACAGACCCTCGGCGATCTCGGGCGACAGCCCGTTCGCCTCGCGGTACCGCTCATAGGCCGACCGCGCCAGCACGTCGACCTGTGCGCCGCCGTCGTTGATGTAGTACTCACGGGTCACGTCATAGCCCGCGAAAGCCAGCAGGGATGCCAGCGCATCGCCGAACACCGCCCCCCGCGTATGCCCGACATGCAGCGGCCCGGTCGGGTTCGCGCTCACATATTCCACGTTCACCTTCACATGGCTGCCCATGCCCGAATGGCCAAAGCTCTTTCCGGCATCGATGGCCTCGGCCACGATGTCATGCCAGACGGCGGGCTTCAGGCGCAGGTTGATGAACCCCGGCCCCGCCACCTCGGCGCTCTCGATGTTTGGGTCGGTCGCCAGCCGCTCCACCAGCTCCTCGGCAATCGCGCGCGGCGCCTTTCCGGCCGGCTTGGCCAAGACCATCGCAGCGTTGGTGGCCATGTCTCCGTGCGCGGCATCCCGCGGCGGCTCGACGGCCACGGCGCCCCAGGACAGGTTGGATGGCAGATGCCCGTCGGCCACCATTGCGTCCAGCGTTTCGATGACAGAGGTGCGGATTTCGGCGAAGATGTTCATGCGGGTTTTCCTTCAATCGCACCGGGTTTACCACTTCGCCTGTCAGACGCAACGCCGCAGCGCACACGGAAGCGCGGTGCCTCGACCGCCTGCACGGCTTCCCCCAAACCGGGAATCGTGCGAGGTTCCCCCAATACTATGAGCGCGGCCGACGTGGCCGGAAATTACAGGCACGATCATGATGGTTAGAACATTCGCCACCCTCGCCCTCCTTTTTTCCGCAGGGTGCGGTGGCGGGTCTGCGCCGGACAGCACACCGCCGGGACAGACACCCCCCACCGACTATTTCTCGGGCAAGATAGCCTATGACGAAATGACGGCACTCTTGGCCGCGCGTTTTAATACCGCCTTCGTCCCTCCTTTCGTCGAAGGAATGCCGACAGCCGGCAATGCTTCGTACCAAGGCTATTTTCTGGCCGAAATCCAGACCGACCCGCAAACCACACGACTTCTGGGACTGGCGACCGTCAATGCCAATTTCGACTCCGGCACAATTTCGGGCGCGGCCTCGGATTTCGTGGGCGTCGACCGGACCGGGGCGATGGACGACTATTCCGGAGGCGTCTCAATGACAGGCGGCTCGGTCGGCGTGAACCGCCCTAACGATTTCCTGTTGCCCTACAGCGGTTCGCTGAACGGAAACGGCGAGATCGTCAGCCTCTCGGGCACCTTGCTCGGTACCTTCAAGGGCGACCCGGTCCTGGGGATTCTTGGCGAGGACAGTGCACCGACGACAGCCATCGACTCAAATCCCTTCACCGGCCAGGTCAATCTGAGCGCGTTGGGTCTGTAGGCAACGGGATCAGGCCAGTTACCCGACCGGGACGCTGCGCATCGCCGAGGCATCCACGCCGCCGACGAACCGCTCGTGGCATTGCAGCGCGAACCGGTCGGTCATGCCCGCGATATAGTCCGACACGATCCGCGCAAGCGCGGTCTCGCCGTCGGCCTCCTCGACGTCCTTCCGCCATTGCTTCGGCAGGTTTTCGGGATGCGCCATGAAGAAGGGGAACAACTCGTTCACCACCTTCGTCACTTCCTTGCGCATCTCCACCACCGTCGGCGCGCGGTACATGCGCGTGAACAGGAACTGCCGGATAACCTTCAGATCCTCGAACATCGGCTCAGAGAAACGGATGATCTGGAAACCGGCATGCCGAATGTCGTCCGCGCTCCTCGGAGCGATCTCCTGCAGGCTTTCCCTGGCCACCCCGATCACATCCTCGACCAGCATCCCGAAGAAGCGCCGAAGCGCCTCGTGCCGGCGCCGGTAGTAGTTCAGACCCGGGTACAACTCGTCGACGCGCGCGAAGCAGCGATCCAGGATCGGCATCTCAGCCAGTTCGTCGGTCGAGAACAGTTCGGCCCGCAAGCCATCATGCAGGTCGTGGTGGTTATAGGCCACATCGTCGGAAATCGCCGCCACCTGCGCCTCGGCGCTGGCATAGGTCTCCAGCTCCAGATCGTGCAGTTCCTGGTATTCGGCCAGCGCCCAGGGCAGCGCGCCCGTCACCGGACCGTTATGCTTGGCGATCCCCTCCAGCGTCTCCCAGGTCAGGTTCAGCCCGTCGAACTGCGCGTAATGCCGCTCCAGCGCGGTGACGATCCGAACCGCCTGCGCATTGTGGTCGAACCCACCGTAGGGCGCCATCAGCAGCGTCAGCGCATCCTCGCCCGTGTGTCCGAAGGGCGGATGGCCCAGGTCATGGGCCAGCGCCACCGCCTCGGTCAGCTCCGCATTCAGCCCCAACGCGCCCGAGATCGTGCGTGCCACCTGTGCCACCTCGATCGAATGGGTCAGCCGCGTGCGGAAATAGTCGCCCTCGTGCTCGATGAAGACCTGCGTCTTGTGCTTCAGCCGCCGGAAGGCGCTGGCATGGATGATCCTGTCCCGGTCACGCTGGAAGCATGACCGGAAGGTGCTCTCATCCTCCGGATAGAGCCGTCCCCGGCTCTCGGCCGGATCAGATGCATATGGCGCGCGCATGTCCCTGCCCGTCTTGTTCGCCTGTCCCAAGGCCCATATATTGTCGAAAGCCCTGAATTGAAACGTCGGAGTCCATCATGGACCTGAACCTGCCACCCAAAGTCACTTCCCGCGCCTTCGCGCGGCTGGCCGAGATCAACGACGGATCGGACGCCCCCAAGGCGCTGCGCGTCGCGGTCGAAGGCGGCGGTTGCTCGGGGTTCCAGTACAACATCGATCTCGACGAACCCGCCGAGGGCGACCTCGTGCTTGAAGGCGACGGTCAGAAAGTCGTGGTGGACGAGGTCTCGCTGCCGTTTCTCTCGAACGCGGTCATCGACTTCACCGAGGAACTGATCGGCGCGCGCTTCGTGATCGAAAACCCGAACGCCACCTCCTCCTGCGGCTGCGGCACCAGCTTCTCGATCTGAGCCTCTGCCTGCCCCGATACGGAATTCACCCGATCAGGACTCGGAGCCAAACCCCGAACCGCTGGCGGCCGGAGCGAGGCGAATCAATCTGGAATCGAGTACCGCAGCCTGCCGATGCTTCACCGCCTCCCGGTACACCGGATCGCGGATCATTTCGACGAAGGCCGTGACAGACGGGTACTCTGCGACAAAGCATTCGTCCCAGGCTTCTGCCTCTGATCCAATCAGCATGCACTCGAAGTTGCCGCGCCAGACAATTCTGCCGCCCAACCTCGCGAACACGGGGTAACTCTCGCGGCCATAGGCTGCATAGGCTTCGGCACCGGTCGCATAACGTCCGTCGGGATAAGCCGCATGGTCGCGAAATCGAACCAGGTTCAGCATGTGGATCGGCCCAGGACGATCGTTCGCTCGAAACGCGGCAAAGGCCTGCCTGGTCGGGTCGACAAATCTGGACATGCGCACAATACCTTGTCCGGGCCGCCCCCTGTCGTCACCGGGCACTTAGCGCAATTCCTCTGGCGCGCATAAACTCGTGCAAGAGACTGCGATTCACATTCTGGCCACCTAGGCCCTCAGCGCGCGCGCCTGTGAAAAGGACAGAAGACGCCGCGTCTTCTCGTCCCAAAGATGCAGGCGCACGGTGGCGAGACTCTCGCGGATGGTCATGCGATTGAGGTCCGACAAGGGCGGATGATCGCGCAATACCTCGGGCAGCCGATAGAACGGGATGCGGCTGTTCAAATGGTGAACATGGTGGATCCCGATATTCGCCGACAGCCATTGCAGCGGCCTCGGCAAGACATAATGCGAACTGCCGGCCAACGCTGCCTCCTGCAGCTGCCATTCCTCGCCGCTCCGCCAGTGAGTCTCTTCGAACTGGTGCTGAACGTAGAACAGCCAGACACCCGCGGTCCCCGCCAGAAGCGAGGTCGGCAGGAAGATCAGCAGGATCGGCATCAGGCCACCGAAATAGAACACGATCCCAAGCGCCGCGATGATCCCGGCGTTCGTCGCCATAGCGCTCAGCCAGTACCTGGCGCTGGCCATGAACCCGATCGGCAGGCGGTTCTGCAGGAAGAACAGGTACCCCGGCCCCAGCCCGAACAGGACGATCGGATGCCGGTACAGGCGGTAGACGAAGCGGTTGAAAGGTGTGCGCTGATAGTACTCGTCGACCGTCAGCGTCATGACATCGCCGATCCCCCGGTGGCTCAGATCGCCGGCAGACCCATGGTGGATGGAATGGGAGCGCCGCCAGACATCGTAAGGCGTGAGGGTAAGAACACCGATCACCCTACCCAGCCAGTCGCTGGCCGTCCGGTTCTTGAAGAACGCGCCATGCCCGCAGTCGTGCTGAATGGTGAACAGCCGCAACAGGAAACCCGCGTTGCAGAGCGCGATCCCAAGCGTCAGCCAGTAACTGATCGACAGCGACCACCAGGCCAGCGCCCAAAGGGCGACAAAGGGGCCGACCGTGACGGCCAGTTCGAACAGGCTGCGCGCAGCATCCGGTTCACGATAGCTCGCAATGATCCGCGCCCAGTCTTTCGCCGCGCGGCCCTCGCTCTCAATCGGAATATCTGACATCTGCCTGCTTTGTTCTTGTTGTTGACAGATTGAATAGACGAAAGCCCGCGCAGTGCAAATGCTACTTTGCCTCACCGGCCGAAAAGATGCCGCGATTTTTAGCGTCGTTCGGGATTTCACGCCCGGCGTGTCGGACACCGAGGCGCGCATCTGCGGCCGCGACGCAATGACCGGTTAACTCCCCGTTCATATTGGGTACCCGTTCCACCATATCTGGGGGCTGCCCGGATGACACGCATACGGTTGCCATACGTTTTGCCGACGCCTTGCCGACGCACAGCCGACAGCAGGTTTCCGCTTTGACAAGACCGCGCATTTCCCGTCATGTGACCCCATGAAAATCGCGACATTCAACATCAACGGCATCAAGGCGCGGATCGACGCGCTCACCGGGTGGCTCACCGAAAGCCAGCCCGACGTGGCCTGCCTGCAGGAAATAAAGTCGGTGGACGAGAACTTCCCCCGCCAGCATTTCGAGGATATGGGCTACACGGTCGAAACCCATGGCCAGAAAAGCTTCAACGGCGTGGCGATCCTTTCCAGACTGCCGCTCGAAGATGTCACCCGCGGCCTGCCGGGCGATGATGGAGACGAACAGGCCCGCTGGATCGAGGCAACCGTGATGGGCGAAAAGCCGATCCGCGTCTGCGGCCTTTACCTGCCGAATGGCAACCCGGCTCCCGGCCCCAAGTACGACTACAAGCTCGCCTGGATGAAGCGGTTGAAGGCCCGAGCTCAAGCCCTTCTTATCGCGGAAGAACCCGCGATCATGTGTGGAGACTACAACATCATCCCCCAGGACGAGGACGCCGCCCGACCCGAAGCATGGCGCGATGACGCGCTTGCCATGCAGCCCTCGCGCGAAGCCTTCCGCGAAATCCTCAACCTCGGCTTCACCGACGCTTTCCGCGCCCGCACTCAGGGGCCGGGGCATTACACGTTCTGGGATTACCAGGCCAACGCCTTTGACCGGAACGACGGCATCCGCATCGACCACCATCTGCTTACCCCGCAGGCCGCCGATCTTCTGAACGATTGCTGGATCGAAGCCGCTGTGCGCGGGCGCGAGAAACCCTCCGATCACGTGCCGATCTGGATCGATCTCGCAGCCTGATATTGCATGACATCGGCCGCAGCCCCCAGATAGGCGCCAACCCGCCGACACGGCTCCGGCTGCCTTACTTCTGCCAGAACCGGTGGTTAACCACGGATCAAAAGGAGCAGACCGATGACACGTACTCTCGCCCTCATCCTCGCCGCCACAGCCGCGCTTCAGCTGTCCGCGCCCCCCGTTTCCGCCAAGGACAAGGGCTGCCCGCCCGGCCTCGCCAAAAAGACCCCAGCATGCGTGCCTCCGGGACTTGCAAAAAAGGGTGTAACCAAAGGGGATTTCGAGGAAATTCGCCGCGAAGACGATGACGAGGATGATTATGTCTATGACCGCTGGCGCCGCGGCGACCGCCTGCCGTCCGACCGGTACGTGATCCTGGACGAAGGCGACCGGGTCATCTTCGAAGGCCAGGAATACATTGTCGTCGATACCGACAACGGCACCGTCCTGCGCCGTGGGGACGATTGGTACCGCCTGCCTCGGTACGATGACAGCGAATATGTCCGTATCGGAGACGCCATCATCAGGGTCAATCGCGAGACGAAGCAGGTGATCGACCTGATCCGCCTTGCCGATCTTATTCTAAGCTGACGACACTTTCGTCACCCAAGAACGCGTGCTACGCTTTCCTCCAAGAGAGGATAGCACCATGAAAATCAACGGCTTCAGCCATGTGAACGTCCGCACAGCCCAACTTGAGGAAATGATCGCCTGGTACGGCGACATTCTCGACATGCATCCCGGACCTCGCCCCGACTTCTCGTTTGGCGGCGCGTGGCTTTACGCCGGTGACAACCCGTTCATTCACCTCGTCAAGGTGGCGGACCCACCTCAGACGCGCGAGCCGAGAATAGAACACTATGCGTTCGACGCGACGGGGATGGGCGATCTTGCAGCCAAGCTGGATGCCCGCGGAATCCCCTACAGCATCGATCCAGTGCCCGGTTTCCCCCTTGTTCAGATCAACTGCTACGATCCCGACGGAAATCACATCCACATCGACTTCAGCCGCAAGGACGCCGAAGACGCCGGTCTGGTCTGACCCGCTAAAGCCCCACGACCTTGGCAAGCGCCTCGGCATTGTCCCGAACGGCTTTGCGGCCTGCCTCGATGGCCTCCTCCGCGCGATGGAACTCAAGCACTGACATGTCCATCAGATGCGCATCCAAGAGGATGTGCGGCGGATCTCCCGCAAGCCGGCTGCGCCTGATGTGATCTGTCATGATCTCGATCGAGGCAGACAGCACGTCCAGGTAATCCGGCGGCCTGTCTTCGGGATCATCCCTCGCGACGATCGAGCGCAGAGCCTCGGGCAGACGTTCTCGCCAGTCCCAAAGCTCGCGGGTATCCGCCTTCTGCCGCTCGGCCCAGAACGTCTGGCTGAACCGGCCGCTCGGATTGACGGCGATCACCACATCCGCGCCCAGAACCCTGCAGGATGAAACCGGAACCGGATTGGTCAGGCCGCCATCCAGCATCCATCGGCCGTCGATCAGCACGGGGCTGAGAATCCCAGGCAGGGCAACGGAAGCACGAACCGCTTCGGCGACATTGCCCTTGGTCAGCCAGGCTTCGCGACCGGTCGCCATATCGGTGGCAACCAGGGACAGAGGGATTTGCAGGTCCTCGATATTCTCGGGCATATCCAGACCACCGATCACGTTCCGGATTTCCTCGCCTTCGAACAGTCCACCAGACGTCAGCCGGATATCGAGCAGCCCGAAGAAGCTCCGGGCCGTCAGGTTCCGCGCCCAGTCCTCCAACGCATCCAAGGCTCCTCCGGCATGCACGGCGCCGACAAGCGCTCCCATCGAGGCGCCCGCAATCACGTCCGCATGAATGTCCATCTCGGCCAGTTCGCGCAGCACGCCGATATGGCACCAGCCCCGCGCGCCGCCACTTCCCAGTGCGATACCGATCTTTAATCCCTTGTGCCGCTTCAAGACATCTCCTCCCCCCTTTCCGGCCGGCTCCGACGAGATCCGAGGCCGCTCGAAAAAGCCGTTGAACCGCCACCTTGGCTGAAAACATCATAGCGTCCGACGTCTGATCAAGGTCAAGGCAGCGCTGAACGATCCCCGTTACCCAAAGGGTCACGTCAGGCCGGAGGATCACCATGTCACTCAGGAACAAACGACGGGAATTGCACGGCGTAGTCGGCGCACTCGGTGTTGTCGCCGCCTTGGGCGGGTTCGTAGCCAACTACTACTCACCCGGCACCACGATCGTGCTCATCTTCGCCATCATCGCTGTTGGCGCGACGCTTGTGAACGTCTTCACCGACCCGCCAGGCAAGGGCTGAGGCCTATTCCGCCGCCACTTTCGCTATACCCAGCATGTCCGCCAGGTAACGCCCGGTGTGACTGCGCGGTTCTCTGGCTACCTCCTCCGGGGTGCCAACGGCCACGATCTCGCCACCGCCATCGCCGCCCTCCGGACCAATATCGATGATCCAGTCGGCGGTTTTGATGACATCGAGATTATGCTCGATCACGATCACCGTATTCCCCTGCTCTACCAGTTCGTGCAGCACTTCCAACAGCTTGCGAACATCTTCGAAATGCAGGCCGGTCGTAGGCTCGTCGAGAATGTAAAGTGTTCGACCCGTCGACCGCTTGGACAGTTCCTTCGACAACTTCACCCGCTGCGCCTCGCCGCCCGAGAGCGTCGTCGCCTGCTGACCCACCTTGATATAGTCCAGCCCGACACGGTGCAGCGCGTCCATCTTGTCTCGGATTGCGGGCACCGCCTTGAAGAACTCCTGGGCCTCTTCAACGGTCATGTCCAGCACATCGGCGATGGACTTGCCCTTGAACTTGATCTCCAGCGTCTCGCGGTTGTATCGCGCGCCTTTACAGGTCTCACAGGTGACGTAGACATCCGGAAGGAAGTGCATCTCGATCTTGATGACGCCGTCGCCCTGGCACGCCTCGCAGCGCCCGCCCTTGACGTTGAACGAGAACCGTCCCGGCTGATAGCCCCGCGCCTTGGCCTCAGGCAGGCCTGCGAACCAGTCACGGATCGGGGTAAATGCACCGGTGTAAGTCGCGGGGTTAGACCTCGGTGTGCGCCCGATGGGCCGCTGATCGATGTCGATCACCTTGTCGAGATGCTCCAGCCCCTTGATCGTCTCGCACGGCGCGGGCGTCTGGCGTGCGCCGTTCAGCGCCATGGACGCCGTCTTGAACAGGGTCTCGATGGTCAGGGTCGACTTTCCGCCACCCGAAACCCCGGTCACACAGACGAACTTGCCCAGCGGGAACTCTGCCGTGACCTCTTTCAGGTTGTTGCCGGTGGCCTTCACCACGGTCACCTTCTTGCCCTTGCCCTTCCGGCGTTCGGCCGGAACCACGATCTCCCGGCTGCCAGACAGGTACTGTCCGGTAATCGAGGCGGCGTTCGCCGCGATCTCGCCAGGCGTGCCGTGGGCCACGACCTGACCGCCATGCACACCCGCGCCGGGACCGATATCGAAGACGTAATCCGCCTCGCGGATAGCCTCCTCGTCATGCTCGACTACAATCACAGTGTTGCCTTGGTCGCGCAGGTTCTTCAGCGTCGTCAGCAAACGCCCGTTATCACGCTGATGCAGGCCGATCGACGGCTCGTCCAGCACGTAAAGCACGCCGGTCAGACCGGATCCGATCTGGCTCGCCAGCCTGATCCGCTGAGATTCACCGCCCGAGAGCGTGCCCGCGTTCCGGCTCAGCGTCAGGTATTCGAGACCGACGTTGTTCAGGAACCCAAGCCGCTCACGGATTTCCTTCAGAATGGCGCGCGCGATCTCGTTCTTCTGTTTCGACAGATGGTTCGGAGCATCCTCGACCCAGGCCAGCGCCTCGCGGATCGACATCGCGACCACCTGCCCCACATGCAGACCGCCGATCTTCACCGCCAGGGCCTCGGGGCGCAGGCGATACCCTTCGCAGGTTCCGCATGGCCGGTTGTTCTGGTAGCGCTCGAATTCCTCGCGGATCCAGCTTGAATCGGTCTCGCGATAGCGCCGCTCCATGTTCGGGATAACACCCTCGAAGGGCCGGCTCACCTGATAGACCCTCCCGCCCTCGTCATAGCGGAACGGGATCTCCTCGTCGCCCGAGCCATAGAGGAACACCTGCTTCACATGAGCCGGAAGATCCTTCCACTTAGCGTTCTGATCGAACTCGTAATGTTTCGCGATCGCCTCAATGGTCTGCTTGAAATACGGGCTCTTTCCCTTGCGCCAAGGCGCCAGCGCGCCGTCGTAGACCTTCAGGTTCTGGTCCGGTACCACAAGCCGCTCGTCAAAGAACAACTCCACGCCAAGACCGTCGCAGTCAGGACAAGCCCCGAAGGGCGCGTTGAACGAGAACAGGCGCGGTTCGATCTCGGGAATCGTGAACCCCGACACCGGGCAGGCGAAATTCTCGGAAAACGTGATCCGTTCCGGCTCGCCCTCCTTGGGGGCTGTCTCCAGAATGGCGATCCCGTCCGCCAGGTCCAAAGCAGTGCGAAACGAATCCGCCAGCCGCGTCTCGATTCCCTCTTTCACGACCAGACGATCCACCACCACGTCGATGTCATGGCGGAACTTCTTGTCCAGCGTCGGAGGCTCGTCCAGATCATGGAACGCGCCGTCGACCTTCACGCGCTGAAAGCCCTGTTTACGAAGTTCTAAGAATTCCTTGCGATATTCGCCTTTCCGGTCGCGGACGATGGGGGCAAGCAGGTAGGCGCGTGTGCCCTCCTCCATCGCCATGACGCGGTCGACCATGTCCTGCACCTGCTGCGCCTCGATGGGCAGCCCGGTGGCGGGGCTGAACGGGGTGCCGGCGCGGGCGAACAACAGGCGGAGGTAGTCGTAGATCTCGGTGACAGTGCCGACCGTGGACCGGGGGTTCTTGCTGGTCGTCTTCTGTTCAATGGAAATGGCCGGGGACAAACCGCTGATATGGTCCACGTCGGGTTTTTCCATCATGTCCAGGAACTGGCGCGCATATGCGCTGAGGCTCTCGACATAGCGCCGCTGCCCCTCGGCATAGATCGTGTCGAAGGCAAGGCTCGATTTGCCCGAGCCCGATAGCCCGGTGATCACCACAAGCTGGTCGCGCGGAATATCCACGTCGATGTTCTTCAGATTGTGCTCGCGGGCGCCGCGCACCTCGATGTTCTTCAGCTCGGCCATGACTACCTCTCGACAACCCCGAGAGAGATAGCGGGCTGGACGCCAGACTCAATGGGGCAAAAGGAACATTACAGGAACATTCGTGCAGCGTCACGGAGTTTCGTCCACTTTCCTGTGGATAAGCCATTGCCTGCCGACCGAACCTCGCCTTCAAACTTTGCGGTTGCTATTGTATTCCGTTTTTTGAATATTAAGTGCCGGTCAGCGCCGGATGCGGCGCATGTCACTCAAGGGACGACTACAGATGTACTTCTTCAGGCAAACCGAAACTGTTCCAGGCATTTCGGCAGGTGCGGCGATCGAAGGCGCGGCCAATGGCGCTGTCACGGTGATCGATGTGCGTGAGCACGCCGAACTTGCCACGTCCGGCAAAGCGCGGGGCGCGCACCATGTTCCCCTGTCACGCCTTCTGGATATGGCCGACCCGCGCCATCCCGACCACAACCCTGCGCTGAAAGCCGATGCCCGCATCGCGGTTTACTGCGCCAGCGGCGGCCGTTCGGGACGCGCCCAGATGGCGCTCCGGCAACTCGGTTATACCGACGTCCATAATATCGGCGGGTTCGGGGATTGGATCGCGGCCGGCGGAGACATCGAGCGTATCTGATACTTGATCGGCCCCGCACCAGGGCGCGGGGCCGGATCACATCAGATGTGGATCACCCGGTCATAGGCGTCCAGCACGCTTTCGTGCATCATCTCGCTGAGCGTCGGGTGCGGGAAAACCGTCTCCATCAGGTCTTCTTCGGTGGTCTCCAGCTGACGCCCGACGACATAGCCCTGGATCAGCTCGGTCACTTCCGCGCCAATCATATGCGCGCCCAGCAATTCTCCGGTCTTTGCGTCGAACACGGTCTTGACCAACCCTTCCGGCTCTCCCAGCGCGATCGCCTTTCCGTTGCCGATGAAGGGGAAACGCCCAACCTTGACCTCGTAGCCCAGTTCCTTCGCCTTTGCTTCGGTATAGCCCACGCTGGCCACCTGCGGATGGCAATAGGTGCAGCCCGCAATGCTCGTCGGCTTGACCGGATGCACCTTGTTCTTCCCGGCAATCAGTTCGGCAACCATCACACCCTCGTGGCTTGCCTTGTGCGCAAGCCAGGGCGCGCCGGCGATGTCACCGATGGCATAGAGCCCGTCCACGCCCGTCCGGCAATATTCGTCGGTCACCACATGGGTCCGGTCGATCTTGACGCCCAATGCTTCCAGGCCCAGCCCTTCGACATTGCCGACGATGCCCACGGCGGAGATCACCGTATCGAAGTCCTGCTTCTCGATCTTGCCGCCAACCTCGATATGCGCGGTCACATTGTCCTTGGCGCGATCGAGCTGCTTGACCACCGCTTTCTGCATGATCTTCATGCCCTGCTTTTCAAAGCTCTTTTTGGCGAAGGCGCTGATTTCGGCATCCTCGACGGGCAGGATCCGCTCCATGACCTCGACCACGGTCGTGTCGGCACCCAGCGTATTGTAAAAGCTTGCGAACTCGATCCCGATCGCGCCCGAACCGATAACCAGCAGTTTCTTCGGCATGTGCGGCGGCACCAGCGCATGCTTGTAGGTCCAGACCCGTTCGCCATCAGCCTCGAGCCCCGGCAGTTCGCGCGCCCGCGCGCCTGTGGCCAGGATGATGCTCTTCGCGGCCAGCTCCTCGGTGCCCTTCTCGGTCTTGACCGAAACCTTGCCCTTGGCGGGAAGCGTCGCGGAGCCCATGATCACCTCGACCTTGTTCTTCTTCATCAGGTGTCCGACACCGCCGTTCAGCTGCTTGGCAACGGCGCGCGACCGCTTCACCACGGCATCGAGATCATAACCAATGCCCTCGGCCTTCAGACCGAACTCCTTGGCCCGGTGCATCAGGTGAAACACCTCCGAGGACCGCAGCATCGCTTTCGTCGGAATGCAGCCCCAGTTCAGGCAGATGCCGCCCATGTGCTCACGCTCGACGATGGCCGTCTTCAGCCCCAGCTGACTGGCACGGATAGCGGCAACATAACCGCCGGGTCCGGCACCGATCACGATAACGTCGAAGGTCTTTGCGGCCATGAGGTCCTCCCGCGAGAAAAATTGTTTGACGTTAAACTATCTGGCACATCCCGAGAGGAAAGTCACCTAGCTGGCGTTGACGCAGGGACAAAGCCGTTATGCGCAGAAGGCGCGGTCACGTGACATACGAAGCAGGTCTGTAGTGGAGCCGGACGGTTCAACCGTTCGCCGTCAGCGAGGCACCCCCGATGCCCCGCACCCCCTGCGTCTGCAATGACGCCACGAGTTCCCGCATGTCCACGGCCTGCACTGTGGAGCCGTCCCGGATGGCAAGCGCCGCTGCCGTCCCCGTCGCCTGCCCCATGGTCATGCATTGCGGCATTCCGCGCACGCTGGCAAACGCCGTGGCGTCCGCGGAAATGATCCGCCCCGCGAACATCAGGTTCTCGATCTGCTTCGGAACCAGCGACCGGAACGGTATCGTGTAGTAACTGCCCTGCCCCACGATGGCGTCATGGGTCATGTCGTCGCCGCGCATCACGTCGTCGATAGGGTTGTCGCAGGCGACGATCCCATCCTCGAACTTGGTGGCGGCGGCCAGTTCGGCCCCCGTGACACGATGGACACCCTCAAGCCTCCGCGTCTCGCGCACGCCGACAGTGGGGCCAAGCTGCGTCATGCGCGCACGCTCGAAGCCGGGCACGTCCGCGCGGAGGAACTCTGCCAGTTGACGGCAACGACGGCGCCCCTCCTGCGTCGCGCGGGCGACGTCCTCGGCGCGGGTGCCATCCACGCCGCGGATCGCGACGGAATTACAGAACACCGTATTCTCGTGAAAGCCCTTCATCAGATAAAGCTGGCGCAAATCCGGATGCAGACGCCCCTCGGCAATTCCGCGTGCCGCATGCTCCCGGAAGTAGGGATCTCGTTCGGCAAACACCTTCGACCAGTCCGCGTCTTCCATCACGAACGACAGGGTTACGGCCATCATGTTGCCCCGACCGTCGCCAAGCGTGAAGGGGACACCCGCCCGGGCCGAAACGTCCCCGTCTCCCGAGCAGTCGATCACGATCCGCGGCGTCACCACGCAGGGTCCGCGCCGGTCGAAGACCTCCAGGCCACCGATACGCGCTCCATCCATGAGAGGGCGGATCACCGTTGTCCCGACATGCGTGCTGACCCTGGCCTCTTCCAGCATGTCGAACATCGCGATGGTGGCCGCATCATGATCGTACTGGATTTCCGGGCCGAAGTTCTCCAGCGCGCAGGGCCTCACCTCGGCCATCGGCGGCGCCATTCCCATCAGCCGATCGGTCAACTCCGCCATTAGACCACCGATCGATATTCCGCAGGGAAAAGCAGCCCCCCAGGGCATACCGGGGCAGAAGGCCATCACGCCGCCGATCTTTGGACCGGCCTCGTAAAGATGAACGTTCAGTCCGGCCCGGCCAGCCGCGACCGCCGCGCCGAAGCCGGCTGTCCCACCTCCAACCACCGCGACATCGACGCGCTCTGAAGGGATCTCTGCGGGAATCTCAGGCCGCCTCTCGCGCCTTTAGTTCTTCGACCATGGCTCCGTACCCGCCCTGCTCAAGGAAGACGGCCTCGGCCGCCGGCGTCTCGCGCCCGATCGCTTCGTTCCTGTTCGGGAAGCGGCCGAACCTGCGGATTACCTCGCGATGCGCCTTGGCGTGAAGGAGATTTCCCTCTCCGGTCTCGGGCATGCGTGTCTTGATCAGCCGCACGGCCCGATCCTGGTCGGTGAGGCATTCCGAATGCACCAGCGGCATGTAGAAGAACTGGCGCGCCGGTTCATCGATCCTCAGATCCCAGCCCTTGGAAATCGCGGCTTTCGCCGCGGCACGCGCCACCTTGTCCGTGGCAAAGCTTTTCGGAGTGCCGCGGAACATGTTTCGGGGAAACTGGTCTGTCAGGATGATGTAGGCCAGCGTGCCCGATGGATACGTAAGCCACAGCGACAGCGCGCCGTGGCATGCGGCATTGTAGGTCTCTTCAAACCTGTCACGGATCATCTGATCGAGATCCTCGCCGCCCATGTACCAGCCCTTGGGGCCGATTTCGTCCAGCCAGAACGCCAGTATCTCATCAGGGTTCGCCATGGCTCCGCGTCCTTCCATAACTCTCGATCCGCCCCTGGTAGAACGAATCGTTACAATATCTTCATATTCGATCAAGCTAATCTCTCCCGCTCTTGGGGATTTCTTCGTCGGTGTCGACATTTTCGGCATAGAACTCCTGAGCCGCTTCCAGAACCACAGGCGTTGCCGTGGGCAGAACCGGGGCATAGCTGACCGCGTCGTAATCCTCTTCCTCGTGATAGGCCGACGGCCGCTGCGTCATGCGGTACATGACGTAGATCGACAAAACGACGAAGGTCGCGAGGAGATACATCCAGAACCCTGAGGGTCCGGCGTAGGACATCGCCCAACCGGTAAGGATCGGCCCCATGATCGCTCCCATGCCGTTCACGAAGATCAGCCCGCCCGACGCCGCCGCCATGTCGTCGGTTCCGAGGTAGTCGTTGGTGTAGGCGATCAGAAGCGCATAAAGCGGGTTCGACATGCCTCCGATCAGGAAACCGGCGACGAGCAACGCTTCGAACATCCCTCCGAAGAATGCGCCGATCGCCGAAGCGACACCGCCCAGTACAGCAGCAGCGAGGATCAGAACGCGGCGGTCCATGCGATCCGAAAACCAGCCGAAGGGGTATTGCAGCACCATCCCGCCAAGAAAGATCGCCGAAATGAATATCGAGATCTGCGCAACGCTGAGCCCCGCCTCGGTGCCATAGACCGACGCCATGCCAAACTGCGCTGCGAATACCATTCCCATGATGAACATGCCGACGATACCCGTGGGCGAGACCTCGTAGAGCTGCCGGAGGGACATCGCCTTTGTCGTCTCGAAGGCCGGGGTTGGCGTCACCGACAACAGGATCGGAGCGAACGACAGCGACACCAGGACGGACGGGATCACGAACAGAACGAACCCGGCAGGGTCCGCAACGTTCAGAAGGGCCTGGCTGATGACGATCCCTGTCATCTGGACGATCATGTAAAGCGACAGCGCCTTGCCGCGCGTCTGGTTCGTGGACGCGTTGTTCAGCCAGCTTTCCGCCGTCACATAGACGCCAGAGAACGAGAATCCGAAAACCACGCGCAACAGGATCCACGCCCAGGGTTCCGTGATCGTCGGATACAGGATCAGCACGGCCGAGATGAACGATCCCAGTGCCGCGAATACGCGAATGTGCCCCACGCGCCGGATCATCTCCGGGGCCATGCGTGAGCCGAAAAGGAAACCCACGAAATAAGCCGAGGTGATAATCGAAAGTTCCGAGGTCGAGAAATCCTCGATTGCGCCGCGGATTCCCATCAGCGACCCCTGAAGACCGTTTCCGATCATCAGCAGCAACATCCCCAAAAGGAGAGCCCATGCGCTTTTGAAGACCTGCCACATTGGCCTGATCCGCTTGCCTCTACTCGGGCCCTACCGGGTAGGCCCCATCATGACGCGTCTTGGTGCGACCGATTCTGTCGGTTTTCAGCCGTGTGGCAGAAGAAGAGAAGCATCTCCATAGGAAAAGAACCGGTATCGGCGGGAAATCGCGTGATCATAGATTTCGCGGATTCGGTCCGATCCCATGAAGGCAGACACCAGCATCATCAGCGTCGATTTCGGCAGATGGAAGTTGGTCATCAACCCATCCGCAATCCGGAACCGATAGCCCGGAGTAATGAATATGTCGGTCGCACCCTCCCACGCGCCAAGGGCTCCGTCTTCGGATGCGGCGGTCTCGATCAGCCGCATCGCCGTAGTTCCAACAGGGATGATCCGTCCCCCCGCCGCCCGGGTCGCGTTGATCTCGGCGGCGGCTTCTGCGGTGATCCTGCCGCGCTCGGAATGCATCTTGTGCTGACTGACGTCGTCGGTCTTGACGGGAAGAAACGTCCCTGCCCCGACATGCAGCGTGACGAAGGTACGCTCGATACCAGCGGCATCCAGCGCCGCAATCAAGGCCTCGTCGAAATGCAGCGACGCCGTCGGCGCCGCCACTGCGCCCTGCTCGCGCGCCCAGATGGTCTGGTAGTCTTCCTTGTCCTGCGCGTCCGACTTGCGCTTCCCTTCGATGTAAGGCGGAAGCGGCATGGCGCCGGCCTCGGCCAGTGCCGCGTCGAAATCGTCACCGGCGACGTTGAACCGCAGATAGGCCACACCGTCGCCGCGAGCCTCGACGATCGCCGAGAGCGCCTCGGAAAACACGACATCTTCGCCGTCCCGAACCTTCTTCAAAGGCTTCAGCAAGGCCGACCATGTGCCGTCAGCCCTCGGCTCCAGCAGCGTGGCCTCGATTCGTGCCTCCGTCGGCCCCTCCGGACCGGTCCTCCGACGCAGCCCCGAGAGCCGCGCCGGGATTACCCTCGTGTCGTTCAGCACCAACCGATCCCCGCGCCGCAGGAAGGACGGCAGGTCGATGGAGCGGGCATCGGTTATGCTCTCGGGCGTCGCCACCAGCAGGCGCGACGAAGACCTTGGTCGCGCGGGCCTTGTCGCGATCAACTCGTCAGGAAGATCGAAATCGAAATCACTGAGTTTCACAGTCGTCATTCTCCGGACCGCTGACCACGGAAGATGCGGCGCAACGCGCCCGGGGCAAGGATCGACAGCGGATTCACGGAAACCTCGGGCGCTGACGCCGGTCCCGTCATGCGGTAGTTGAATCCAAACAGCCCCTCGCCACGCCGAGAGACCGCCGCCCCTATTCCGTTGACGAAATAGACGGGTGAGATCACCCCGCGGATATCCATCCGCTTCGAGACGAAATCATAAATTCCGTCGGCCGAGATTCCCAAAGACCCGCCGACGGCTGCGGCCTCGGTCAGGGTCAGTCGCTCGCGCGTGAGCCGGAACTTCCCATCAACGGAGCTGAAAAGGATGCCCGGTCCCGCCAACTGATCCAGAAGACCAACCACGCTGACGGCATCCAGGAGACCTGCCAGAGCAGGCACCCGACGCAATCGGAGACCTTCCACCAGGAACTGACCGTCATAGGTGCCGGCGGTGGCACCACGGACCGGCGTCAGGACAAGATCCAGTGTTCCCCCCCGGGCGTTCGGGGTCAGGCCAGCATCCCGGATTGCTCCGCCTGCGTCATCGGACTGGATCCGGACTGCCGTGCCCGCGTTTGCAGGCGCAAGCGTGCCGCGCACGGGCGTGGCGCCATTCAACCGCGCCTCGAATGTGCCCGACAACCCTGCCCTGCCACGCTGAAAACTCCCGCGAACCGGAGCCAGCGAGACACTGTCCGTCACCACAAGTTCGGTCAGCGAAATGTCGAAGGGTGCTCCATCGCCGGGACCGCTGTTGCCTTCGGGCAAACCGCGAAGGTCCAACCGGCCTTCGGTCACCTTGACAGCCGGCGCCGCGCCCCCATCTCGGGCCGTGATCTCCACACTCCCGTCAAGCCAGCCGCCGACCTTAACGCTATCGAACACGGCCCCCTCGAAGCCGCCGCCTTGACCCAGCATTATGCGACCATCCAGAGCGAGACCCGCCGCAGACAACGACAGGCCTTCAACAACGGGAGTTTCGCCAAGCTGAGCTGCCAGGTCAAAACCGCCCCTCTCGCCCGCCGCCTTGCGCCAACCCAATCCGTCGATGCTCATGGAAAGCCCTGACAAATCCGAACTGAGGCTGAGCTGCGGCGGCGCACCGGGCGGTAAATCCAGCCGGAACTGTCCGGTTCCCCGCCCACCGATCAAGCCCTCCGGCAAGGGAATATCCAGCGCCTTCATGGTTTCTTCCGACAGGACAACCGTACCTTCGACCCAGCCTCCATTTGTCGCCGCTTCGCCCAATGGCTGACGCCAGCCTGCCTGCAGGGGTACGCCGTCCAGCATGAAAGGACCGTCTAGCCGGACCTCTTCGGTCGTTACATCCAGAGCGATGCGGTCCGCGCTCAGAAGCCGCCCCGCCGCAATCCTGTCTGATGAGACCCCGCGCAGTTCTGCAGTGACGGAATAATCGATGTCGTCGCGTCCGATACGCCCTGCCAGAGGCAGCACGATCCGGGCTTCCGCGCGCGCATCCGCTGTCGCCAGATCGGGGCTCCTCCTCGCGCGATCCATGATCCGCAGAGGCGGGTTGTTCAGAATCTCCAGAGCCGCATCCAGCGGACCCGCGGCATTGAGCGCGATCTCGCCCGTTGCCGGCTTTTGCCGCACGTCCGGAACAACGAAGGCCGAGCCCGAAGCATCGAGAACGCCACGTCGTCCGGAATCTATCCAGCCCTCGTCCAGGAACAGCGCAAACCTTTTGTCCAGCAGCGTGGCACGACCCGCCGCCCCGGTCAGAAGCGGCATCTGCTTCAGAAAACTGACGTCGCCCCCGTCGAATTCGAAGCTGAGGATCGTATCGGGCTTTTCACCGGGTTTGAAACGAAAGCCCGCCGACACATCTCGCAGGGTTCCCGTTCGGAGGTTGTCGGCAAGCCAGCCCCGCGTCACGGGTGAAACGACTATGGGCCAGTGAGCAAGAACACGTTCGGAAGTGATAGCCGGGCTCTGGGCATCCACTGAAACATGCCAGCCATCCTCCTCGGCGCTGACACGAGCCTTCGCGCGAATTTGCGCCTCTTCCTTGTCCAGGGCGACCTGTCCGATTTCAACGGTGAACGGGTCCAGCCGAAGCCTCAGATCTGCCCGAAGGCCTGACAAGGCAAGCGGCTCCTCGAAAACCCCTTCGCCCCCGTATTCCAGCGCGGAGACATTGAACTGCCCGAGAAACGCGCGCGGCCATGGACCCGACAATTCAGCAAGATAAGTATGTCCGGTCGCTGCAAGCCGACCGTACTCCGAGACAACGGCCAAGTCCGAAAAGTCGATCCTTTGCCGTGCGGGGTCAAACGTGAAATAGGTGCGCGCCGAAGAGAACGCGACCGGTTGTACATCCGGAAGCGGCTGCAGCGCTCCGGCCCCAATATCGAGTGTCCCGGCAAAGGCAGAAACCGCACCATCGGCAGCGATCTCGGTGCGAACCGAACCTGAAAGGGGGGCGTCCAGAACCCCCAGCCAGGCAAGGACAGGCGACTGGAGCGCGATGTCCGCCGCCGGCATCCGTGCAACCGTTGCACCGAGAGAGACCCCCGATGTCGAAAGGTTGCGGGCGACCGAAACCTGGATCTCGGCCACGTCATCAGTCCCGTTGAAGACATCCGAGACAAGCGTGAGCGTGGTGGCGCGATCGGCGCGGCGCAGGATCAGCGTCGCGTTGGTCGCCTGCCAGATCCGGCCGGAGCGCGCATCTTCGAGACTGAGAACGATACCGCCCGCCTCGACCGTCTCAAGCGAGGAGAGCGCCGGCGCGGAAAAAACCTCATCGACGAGGTTCAGAAGACCCGGAACGCTTCGCGCACCCGTTTCCCCGCTTTGTCCGGCCGCGAAAGCGAATTCGCCCGACGCGGTACGGCGCAGCGTGATCTGTGCTCCGGTCAGTTCCAGCTGGGAAGCCGCCAGCTCTCCCCGCAGCAACCGTCCCGGCGACAACGTGGCGCGCAAGGTGTTCAGAACAGCCACCGCGCCTCCCGCAGGGTTACCGATGGCAACGTCATTCATCCTGACACGGGGAATGCCGTCCCGTGCAACACCAAGCCTGATATCGCCGATGCGCACCTGACCGTCGCCCAGCCGCGCGTTCACCGCGGCCTCGACCCGAGCCTTGACCATCTCCGGCATCGGCACGGTCCGGCCCGAAAGCGACAGGAAGAGAATTGAAAGGATCACGCAGGCAAGGAAAAGGGAAGCGACCATGCCAAGACCGATCCTGCCATGCCGGATGCGGCGCGGCAGAGGACGGGCCAGCTCCGGCACTTCCTCGGTAGTTTCCTGCTCGACCGACTTGTTCATTTTCTCATCTGCGCGATGGCTGACCTTTATTCTTGACCGATATGCCCTAAAACCCAACAGGCATTTGTGTCACATATCCGCTAGACGAGGGACCCACCATGAGCCTTGAAGGCAATAACGCACCCGATTTCTCCCTTCCACGCGACGGCGGCGGCGAGATCACGCTGTCGAAGCTCTATCCGAGAAAGGTCGTTCTCTACTTCTATCCGAAGGACGACACGTCCGGCTGTACGAAGGAAGCGCAGGGCTTCACCGAACGCAAGGCGGAGTTCGATGCCGCAGGAGCGGTCGTCGTAGGCGTCTCGAAGGACACGGCCGCAAAACACGACAAGTTCATCGCCAAATACGAGCTCGACGTCATCCTCGCCTCGGATGCCGAAGGCGACGTCTGCGAACGCTACGGAACCTGGGTCGAGAAGAGCATGTACGGCAAGTCATACATGGGCATAGAACGCGCGACATTCCTCATCGATGGCGACGGCACTGTCCTGAAGGAGTGGCGCAAGGTTAAGGTGCCGGGTCATGTGGATGAAGTTCTCGAGGCTTTGAAGGGCTAGTCATCGCCGCCTTCAGCGGCGACCAGCCGGGGGCGCCGTCCACCGCCCCCAGCCGGATTTTCCCCAGGAAGAAAGACATATGGCATGGCATCCACGCTGACAGAGATGGCCATCGAGGTCCTTTCGACCGCCGACGGGCGCGAAAAAACGGCTCTGTCCCGTGCGCACGCCGCGCGCTGGTTCGCCGCCCGTGAGGCCGGCGACACGATCCCGGTCGGCACCGCGGAGCCGCCCCTCCAACCTGCCCGCCCTGAGGAACCCGAGCTTCTGGACCCTCGCGACGTGCCCAAACGCAAGCCGGGATCGCCGCAGGGTCGGATCGCGCTGCTGCACGCCGTGGCGCATATCGAGCTCAACGCCGTCGACCTGCACTGGGACATTATCGCCCGTTTCGGCCACGTGCCGATGCCGATCGGTTTCTACGACGACTGGGTCAAGGCTGCGGACGAGGAATCCAAGCATTTCAACCTTGTCTCGGATTGCCTCGAAGCGCTTGGAAGCCATTACGGCGCTCTCCCCGCCCATGCCGGCATGTGGCGGGCTGCCGAGGATACCGCCAACGACATTCTCGGGCGCCTCGCAGTCGTTCCCATGGTTCTGGAGGCGCGTGGTCTGGACGTCACGCCCGGTATGATCGAGATTTTCAGGAAGGCAGGTGACACGAGAGCCATCGCCGCTCTCGAAACGATCTATGCCGAAGAGGTCGGGCACGTGGCCTATGGATCGAAGTGGTTTCACTTCCTCTGCGGCCGCGGCGACCTGGATCCAAAACCGGTTTTCCACGATCTAGTCCGGAAATACTTCCACGGCCCGCTGAAGCCTCCTTTCAATGAAGAGAAACGCGCCGAAGCCGGCCTGCCCCCGGATTTCTATTGGCCGCTCAGCAAAACCGGCTGAGGTTCGGCGAATTCCCGCCGAAACGAGCAGGTTTGTGCGGCGCATACGCCCGCATGGGACAGTAAGGTTGCCTGATTTTTCCACAGCCGTTAACACTTCGGCAGCCCACGCCCGACACAAGGCCGGGCTGCGGGGGATATCAACGGGTTAGGGACCAACCTGTGCACAGACCGATTGTGATCAAGATCCGCGCCATGTTCGAGCGCGCCTTCCCGGAACAACGCCTGTTCCTGAGATCCGACACAGAGACGCGTTTCATCCGCCTGTCGCCGATGACGCAATTCGTTGGCGTTACCGGAAGCGCGCTCCTGCTCGGATGGACGATTATTTCATCCGCCATGCTCCTGATGCATTCGCTCGGTGCAGGCGATCTCAAGCAGCAGGCACTCCGGGATCAGGCGATCTACGAGCAGCGACTGAACCAGCTTGCGGCCGAACGCGATGCCCGCGCGCTAGAAGCATCGCAGGCTCAGGAACGCTTTGCGATCGCGCTCTCGGAAGTCTCGGCGATGCAGTCGCGCCTTCTGGCGTCCGAGGATCGGCTGAAGGAACTGGAAACCGGGATCGACGTCGTTGCCGCAACCCTGCGCGACACCATGAAGGACCGTGACGAGGCCCGCGACCAGGTTGCCGCGCTCCGCGCGGAGTTGGATCAGAACGAGTCGGATGAGCCAGACGCAAGGCGGATGGCCGATCTGGAGACGACGCTTGGCATGCTGAGCGCGGCGCTGGGTGATCTTGCCGGCCAGCGTGACGCGATGCAGGAAACGGTCAGCGAGGCCGAACTGGCGCTGGACAGGATTGCCCTCGACAGCCGGCTCGAAGCAGAGCGCAACGAGCGGATATTCACTCAGATCGAGGATGCGGTCGCATCGTCGCTGGTGCCGATCGACGAGATGTTCTCGGCCGTTGGACTTCCGACGGACTCGATCCTCGAACAGGTCCGGCGCAGTTATTCCGGCCAGGGTGGCCCCCTGACGCCGATCACCTTCTCGACCAGCGGCGATGCCGAGATTGATGAGGTCACCGCGCGCGCCAACGATGTGCTTGGCCAACTCGACGAACTGAACCTTTACCGGATCGCCGCGCAAAAGCTTCCCTTCGGCTTCCCCGTGCGTGGCTACTATCGCTCGACGTCCGGCTTTGGTCAGCGCTGGGGTCGCATGCACGAGGGCCATGACTGGGCAGGCGCGACCGGGACACCGATCCACGCAACGGCCGACGGCGTGGTAGTTCACGCGGGTCGCCAGAGCGGCTACGGAAACCTCATCAAGATCAAGCACGACTTCGGTTTCGAGACGCGATACGCACATCTGTCCAAAATTCGCGTAAAGGTTGGGCAAAGGGTCTCGCGCGGAGACCGCATCGGTGATATGGGGAATACCGGACGTTCGACGGGCACGCATCTCCACTACGAAGTGCGCGTCGGCGGGAAACCCGTAAACCCGTTGAAATACATCAAGGCAGCAAGAGATGTTTTCTAAAAGCAAGATCAACGAGCCCGGCCCCAAACAGGATACAGAGGCAGAAAAGGATAAGGCCCCCGCGATGAATGAATCGAAAGCCACCGCAGACTTTACGTCGTCGAACGCTCCCAAGGCAAAACCGCCCGCATCGGTCCTCTCGGCGGACCTGACCATCTCGGGCAACATCAAGACGACCGGTGACATCAACATCGAGGGGAATGTCGAGGGCGACATCCGCGCCCACCTTCTGACCGTGGGCGAAGGCGCCACCGTCAAAGGCGAATGCATCGCGGACGATGTTGTGGTGAATGGCCGGGTCGTGGGCAAGGTTCGCGGCATCAAGGTCCGCCTGACATCGACCGCCCGCGTCGAAGGCGACATCATCCACAAGACAATCGCGATCGAGTCCGGCGCTCATTTCGAAGGCTCGGTTCAGCGCCAGGAAGATCCGCTGAACTCCGGCGGCAAGGCCGCAGCGCCCAAGCCCGCAGCTCCTGCTTCTTCCGGACAATAACGCCGAACGGACGCGCTTGCGTGTCTGACAGCACCGGCCCGCGCCCACCCGCGCGGGCTGTTTTCTTTCGTATCAACGGATCGAAAGACTTCCGGGGATAACCTCGGTCGCTGCACCCTGCCGCCTGAACATCGTCTTCCTGCTCAACAGAACAATCACCACGGCAACGACCACCAGTATCCAGGTGTCCCAGGGCTGTGCATCCGGCCAGAACGGATTGATCAGTTGCCAGTGAAACAACATCGGCCAGAGCAAGCTTCCCCGGGACGCGTTGAAGATCGGGGTGACAAGCACGGCGAGCGTGACGTTCCCGATGAAGAACGGCAAAAAGTTCCACTCTGCGAAAACGGTACCCGCAAGATAGAATGCCGGAAGATGCCAAAGGCCCCAGGCGCTCCCGATCACGATCCCCGCCCAGAACGGCATGACCCGGCGCTGCAACAGGGGCTGCGCGACACCGCGCCAGCCGAACTCCTCCACCGGGCCGAGGAAGAGCATGATCACGAGAACGGTGAACAACGCGCCCGGGCCGTTCTCTGTCATCGGGGCCAACATGGGACCGCCCTTGATCAGCGAACCGGCGACGAACACGCAGGGAAGACCAAGTGCGACGAACACGACCCACGCCGCGGAGATCCGCCACAGAGCCAGCCGAGACAGAAAAACCCGCAAGCCACCCGCCCCACGCAGCACCGCTATCAGCGCGAATGCGGATAACGCAGGGGCCCAGGTTGCCAGGAAGAAGGCGGGATGCGTGCCGCTGATCTCGCCGAACCGCTCGGCGGCCCAATCAGGATACAGGATATAGGGCCCGATCACTCCCCAGGTGATCAAGAAGGTCAGCAGGAAGAATACCCACAACGCCCAGTCCGGCAGATCGTCGCTAAGGGGTTGCGCGGCACCCGACATCGGCATCTCCTGTCTGTCACCCTCCAACGGTAGACACTGTGACGCTGTCCGCCGCCGCCGGCGTTGATCTGACTCAATCCGTCGCCAATGGCTCTGATCAGCCTGCCAGAGGCATGCTGCCCAGCGGATCCTCGCCGAATCTGTTTGGGCCAGTGGTGCCCCTATGGATGAAAAAAGCGACGATCAGGATCAGAGTACCGATCAACGGAACAAGGATCAGAAGATACCACCATCCCGATTTGTCCACGTCATGCAGTCGCCGGACGCCAACGGAAATCGACGGCAGAAAAACAGCCAGACCGAACAAACCGCCAAGAATTCCGATCTGCTGGCCATCTGCTGCGCGGCCGAACAGGATCGAGTCCAATATGGCGAACACGATATTCCCTAAAAGAATGAACAACATGAACCACCAGAATTCAGAGCGTGGAGCCCGCCCCGAGAACGTCACGTAATTCGAAAAGCACTTGGCAATAGTTTCTTGAAAACTCATCTCCCCAACTCCTTTCTTCTTCGGCACCCGGCTATTGCGGGACAGCCGGACGTCAAACCGGATGATACAACGCCCGGCGGTAAATGTGCCACGTCGCGTGCCCAAGAACCGGAAGTGCGATGAACAGCCCGAGGAACGCAGGAAGCATGGCGACGAACAGGCAGAAGGCCACAATCACCGCCCAGACTCCCATGACGATCTTGTTCCGTGCCACGGTATCCAGACTGACAAGCATAGCCGTGACGAAATCGAATTCCTTGTCGACCAAAAGCGGCAGCGACACCGCCGTCAGACCGAAGGTCAGAAACGCAACCCCTGCCCCGACAACGACCTGAACGGCGAGCATCGCCATGCCGGTAGGGGTCAGGAACAGCGCCCATTCGGACTCCATGTTCATCAGCGCCGAAGGCCCGAAGAACATGGCGAAGGTCATATGGGCGAAAAAGCTCCAGAACAGGAAAATCAGCGCCAGGATGACGCCCACCCACGGAAGTTGCCGGGTGCGTTCGTTCCAGATCACACCCAGCACGTCTGACCAGGCCAATGGCTCGCCAGCCTCGATCCGGCGGCTGACTTCGTAAAGCCCGACCGCCGCGAAGGGCGCGACCAGGGGAAAACCTAGGGCGAACGCCAGCGTCCAAAGAAACGTCCCGGCGCCGATCCACCAGAGTACCACCCCGGCCAGCACATAGAACAGGCTGAACGCCAGCCCGAACAATGGCGCGGTCTGGAAATCCGAGATACCTGCCCTGAGCGATGCCCAAAGCTCCGCCAGTGTCACCTGCGCGATATCGGGTGGCGGCGAAGGCGGCAGTGGAAGCGGATTGTCATCCATCATGGCAGGCATACTCCGTAAGACGTCCCGAACTGGCATTGATCCAGATCACTTCGTAATCCTCGCATCCCTGAACGCATCCGGGTCCATCCCAATGATGATCAGGTAGTCCGACCTGACAACGCCCAGTTTCTCGCAAAGCCGCTCGGACGGGATATTGTCGTCCCGAATGCCGGTCGAGAACTTTCCGATACCCGTCTTCTCGTGCATCGCGATCATGGCCTTCGCGCCAAGGACAAGCGCGATCTTTTCGCCCCTGCGGTCTGGATGTGTCGCCAGCATGCCCCAGAAACAGGTGTCCGCCATGATGCTGTCGGGATGAAAATTGGCGAAGGACGCCGCACACCCGACCGGGCGCCCGCTGCCGCGCTCTCGTGCAACCAGTGCCACGCCCCGACGCGCCTGGCCACGAAGGACGGTGTCTGGCGGCGGCAGTACATCCGCCATCAGGGCAATTTCGGCGAAGGCCTCGACATCACCGTCAGCGCTGTCGGGCGCAAGGAAACTCACGTCCAGATCATCCGGCAAACGGAAATCACGCAGCACCCTACGCGCCTTCTCGACCGACGTGTCATCAGCGGATACGGAGAATCCGAAGACATCGGAACGCAAACCGCGGGTTTCCAGCGCGGCCCTGAATTGATGCTCCAGTTCTCGCCTTACCCTATACCCCGCGGTCGCACCCTGAAGCCGCACAAGCGACTCGAACGTGTCGAGCTCAGAGAGGCTGAAATCCACCAGGGTCACGTTCCGTCCGTACCAGGCAAAGCGCGGGTCATCCTGGACAAGCGCAAAGAGGTTCGCGCCCCTCTGCCCCATGGCCTGCTGATCCGCACTTCCAAAAAACCGCATCTCCGCCTCCCCCCAGATGTCTGAAAGTGTAAACCGGAGACCGCCGTCGCTTGAAGCCTCTTCGTGCGGTTGCTATCAGCATCCGACGATAACCCAGCCATCCGGAGGCCCCCATGCGCGCCGAGACCGAAAACACGGTCGCCGCCATCGAAAAGTCACTCGATCTGCTTGCCCAGCGGATGGATTGGCAGACGGCTGAGCACCGGCTGGAAGAATTCAACGTCATGGTCGAGAATCCCAATCTTTGGGACGATCCCGAGAAGGCGCAAAAACTGATGCGCGAGCGGCAGATGCTGGTCGATGCCATGGACCGCTACCGCTCGATGAAGCAGGAACTGTCGGACAATATCGAACTGATCGAACTTGGCGAGATGGAGGACGACAAGGATGTCGTCACCGAGGCCGAGGCTGCGATCAGGAAACTGAAAGACCGCGCGGCCCAGGCCGAGATCGAGGCGCTTCTGGATGGCGAAGCCGACGGCAACGACACGTTCCTCGAAATCAACTCGGGTGCCGGCGGTACCGAAAGCTGCGACTGGGCCTCGATGCTGGCGCGTATGTATGTCCGCTGGGCCGAAAAGCACGGCTACAAAGTTGAACTTCAGTCTCAAAGCCCTGGCGAAGAAGCCGGCATCAAGTCGGCCGCCTACAAGATATCCGGTCCCAACGCCTATGGATGGCTGAAGTCTGAATCGGGCGTGCACCGTCTCGTGCGCATCTCGCCCTATGACAGCGCCGCA
This sequence comes from Silicimonas lutimaris, assembly GCF_047314965.1. Classification (NCBI taxonomy): domain Bacteria; kingdom Pseudomonadati; phylum Pseudomonadota; class Alphaproteobacteria; order Rhodobacterales; family Paracoccaceae; genus Silicimonas; species Silicimonas lutimaris. The sequence goes on from NZ_JBLBVK010000053.1 coordinate 120,594, forward strand.
CGCCGCCATACGTCCTTCTCCTCGGTCTGGGTCTATCCCGTTGTCGACGATAATATCGAGATCGAGGTGGCGCCCAACGACATCCGCATCGACACCTACCGCTCGTCAGGTGCGGGCGGTCAGCACGTCAACACCACGGACTCCGCCGTCCGGATCACGCATATCCCGACCGGGATCGTCGTGACCTCATCGGAAAAGTCTCAGCACCAGAACCGCGACATCGCCATGAAGGCGCTGAAATCGCGGCTTTACCAGATGGAACTCGACCGCCGGAACGCGGCCATAAACGAGGCGCACGAGAACAAGGGCGATGCGGGTTGGGGAAACCAGATTCGGTCCTACGTCCTCCAGCCCTACCAGATGGTTAAAGACCTTCGTACGGGCTACGAGACGTCCGACACGCAAGGTGTGCTCGACGGCGATCTCGACGGGCTGATGGCCGCGACACTGGCGATGGGCGTCTCGGGCATGAAACGCGGCGAGGCGCAGGCCGAGGACTGATTTCCGTTCTCACGCAGGTTGTTCCGGGATCTCGAAAGACTCCGGAAACATTTCTTTGAGAAAACGACTTTGGAACACCAGGCGCTTTCCGTCCCGGCAGGACCTCAGACCGAGCAGGTCATGTCCTGTCCACAGCACATCGGCGACTTCACCTTGCCATGTCCATCAGGGCATTCGGAAATGTGGACCGACGTGCCATCAGGCTTCGTGAGCGTGGAATGCTGCAGTTCCTTGCCGCATTTGCCGCAGGTCATGGTTCCGATGCTCATTCCGCATTTTTCGCAAACGTAACTTGCCATTACCCTCTCCCATGTTGTCCAGGAATTTATGCCATATAATCATTCACTTGTGCCATCACGGCACCCGCCTTGGCAAGCGAAACCTCAGACAGTCGTCCGCAGCGGAATTCAACATGCGCCGCCTGCCGATCAGAAGGCACTAATACAAGCCGCCCGACGAGATTTCGCCAACCGTCGCCTGCTGCGGTATGGTCACCTGCTCACCCTGGGAGTTCGTTACCGTGCGATCCGCCCGGCCAAGCTCGGTGTCGGTGAACAGGGGAAGGTTCGCACCCATAGCGAAACCGCCGTCGAAGGTGATCCCGAAAACCGGTTCCTCACCTTCGCGGAAGTATTCCGCCACCACGTAGTCGCCGACGGCATCGTCCGGCAGCCGTGCTCCGGTGAACCGGTCGATCTTGATGAAGCGCCCTCCCGGCGGAATGGCAAACCGTCCCGCACCGTACTTCTCCACCGCCTTCTGCATGAATTTCTGGAATACCGGGGCGCACATCGCGCCACCCGATGCGCCTCGCCCAAGCGGTTCCGGCAGATCGTAACCGATATAGCATCCGGCAGCGATATTCGAGGTGAAGCCCACGAACCAGACATCGCGGGCATCGTTCGTCGTGCCGGTCTTGCCCGCCGTCGGCACACCAAGGTTCACGGCCCCGGCCGCCGTGCCACGCTCCACCACGCCGCGCATCATCGACGTCAGTTGGTACGCCGTGATCGGGTTCATCACCTGCCTGCTGGTCGAAACGATGTCGGGCAATTCACCTGCCGAAAGCTGACGGATATCGCAGTCGACACAGTCGCGCTGATCATGGCGATAGATCGTCGTGCCCCAGCGGTCCTGCACCCTGTCGACCAGCGTAGGCTCGACCAGCCGTCCGCCGTTGGCAAACATCGCATAGGCCGAAACCATGCGGAACAATGTCGTTTCCTGGGATCCCAGTGAGTTCGCAAGGAAGGGCTCCATCCGATCGTAGACGCCAAATCTCTGGGCATAGCTCGCAACCGTGGTCATGCCGACCTCTTCCGCAAGTCGCACGGTCATCAGGTTCCGCGAGCGCTCGATTCCCGTGCGCAGCGGTGTCGGACCATAGAACTGGTTCGAGGCGTTTTTCGGCCGCCAGACACGGCCACCCCCGACATCAACCTCGATCGGAGCGTCGATGATGATGGTCGCCGGCGAAAAGCCGGAATCCAGAGCGGCGGCATAGACGAAAGGCTTGAAGGACGATCCGGGCTGGCGTTGCGCTTGCGTGGCACGGTTGAATACCGAATCCTGATAGCTGAAGCCACCCTGCATCGCCAGAACACGTCCGTTGTGCACGTCCATGGCCATGAACCCGCCTTGCACCTTCGGAACCTGGCGCAGCGAGAAGACCGGATCGCTTGCAGAGCCGCCTTCGTGGCGAACGTGGATCACGTCCCCCACCTTCAGTATGTCCGAAGGCACGCGCGCGCCCCGGATCCATTTCAGGTCGCCCGGAACGATCCAGTGACCATCGTCGCCATCCAGCCAATCCTCGACACCGATCCGCGCCCTGTCTCCTTCGATCGACAGGACCACGGCCGGGTACCAGTCCCCGACATCGCGCACCGCCTCCGCGCCTTCCAGCGCCAGACGCCAGCGCGCAACACCGTCTTCCTCACCGACAAGCGCATCCGGCTCCAGCGAGACCTTCACGCCGTGCCACTCGCCCTGCTCCCGGTCATACTCTTCCAGCGCCTCCTGAAGCGCCGCCGCGGCAATGGACTGCATGTCGGGATCGATGGTCGCGCGCACGGTCAGGCCGGCGCTGCGGAACCCTTCGTCACCGAAATCACGCGAGAGCTGACGCCGGATTTCATCGGTGAAGTAATCGCGCGGCGGCAGTTGTTCGCGAAACGCCTCGTAGTCGCCGGCCTGCACGGTCAGCAAGGGCGCGACGCGCGCCGTTTCGAACTCCTGATCCGTCAGGAACGCGTTCTGCCACATCTCCCGCAGCACGAAATTCCGGCGCGTCACCGCGCGTTCTTCCTGCAGGACAGGATGATATGTCGACGGCGCCTTGGGCAGCGCCGCAAGGTAGGCCGCTTCCTGAGGCTCAAGTTCACTCAGGGTCTTGTTGAAATACACCTGCGCCGCAGCAGCGACCCCATAAGCATTCTGACCAAGGAAGATCTCGTTCAGATAAATCTCCAGGATCTTCTCCCGGTCCAGCGAAGAGACCATCCGCGTTGCAAGAATGATCTCTTTCAGCTTTCGGTCGATCGTCCGTTCGCCACCAAGAAACGAGATCTTTGCGACCTGCTGCGGAATCGTCGACGCCCCCCGCACCGACGCGCCGCGCGACTGCACGGCCTCATAGGCGGCCGCCGCAATACCCCGCAGATCGAACCCCTGATGCTCGTAGAAGTTCTTGTCCTCAGCCGATATGAACGCCTGCTTGACCAGAGCGGGAATCTCGTCTGCCGGGGCGTAAAGCCTGCGCTCCTCGGCAAATTCGTCGATGATGCGCCCTTCGGGCGAGTAGATCCGACTGATCGTCGCCGGTTGATAGTTTACCAGCGTCTCGTGGTCCGGCAGGTCCTGACCATAGACCCAGAAGACAGCGCCGATCGTCAAAGCGCCCATCACCAACCCAAGGGTCAGAACACTGAAGATCGCGCCGAAGAACGAGAGGATGAAACGGGTCAATGCAAAACCTTTCCGCCTAGGCGGTCAATATAGTCATTGGTATCCGCAGGGTCAAAACCTCCTCTGCGTCAAATCGGCCATTTCCGGCCCGCAAAATCGCCGGTCACTCGTCAATGACTTCCGCCCGCAGGCGATCTTCGTCCTGCCATCGCAAAAGCGCCTCGGAAACAGCCATCGCGGCCTCGTCCTGCCAACCTGCCTTCGCAAGCCGTTCGCGGTCTTTGTCCGACGACAGGAAGCCCAACTCGATCAGCACCGAAGGTATCTCCGCAGACTTGAGAACCGAGAATGCGCCCACTCTTTCGGGACGCGAATTCACCTGCAGCCCGGAACTGCGGAATGCCTCGATCAGCATCCGCTGCAACGCGTGGCTTCGTGGTGATGTATCGCGCCGCGCAATGTGGAGCAGCGCCAGAGCCACGTCGTCTCCTGCCCCCGTCAGATCGACGCCCTTCAGAAGATCGTCCGGCGCATGACGGGTGGCGAGCAACTCGTCGGCTGTCTCCGCGGCCTCGTTTGGAAGGCGATATACAGTGATCCCGCTGGCTGACCCGTCTACGTCCTCAAGTGCGTCGGCATGAAGAGACAGGAAAACATCCGCGCCTGCGGATCTTGCCGTTGTCAGCCGCGCCTCCAGCGAAACGAACGCATCTTCTTCCCGCGTCAGGACCACGTCGAACCGCCCAGTACGCAAGAGCACTTCCTTCAGCCGACGCGCCGCGGCAAGCACAAGATCGGCCTCGATCAGGTCGACCGCCACCGCTCCGGGGTCGATGCCGCCGTGTCCCGGATCGATCGCCACCACCAGCCGCCTCTCCGACGCCTCTCTAGAACCAAAAATCTCTTTTGAATCAGATGGTTGGGCGTTCCTACGAAACTCCTCGGCCGTCGTTGGCAGCATTCTGACTTCCAGAAGCGCCGTCCCATCCTCTGCCGTGGCCATCTCGGCTGAAGCAACCGAAAGCGGTTCCCGCAAGAGAAGCGACAGGTCCGACCAGCCAGCCTCGGGCTTCGAGACCTGCACTTCTGCAACGCTCTGCGACGCGATACCGGGTAGTTCCGACCAGACCAGGTCCCCGAACCCGACGATAATCCGGGGAGGTCCATCGCTGGCCGCAACCCGCCACGGTACAGCCTGGGACAACGGAACGGTCAACACCACTGTTCCGCCAGCATCGACGATCTCGGCACCTTCCGGACCTAGCTGGGCCAGGGCGGCAGGTGGCGTTTGCGCCTGTGCGGAAACGGCAAACAAAGCCGCAGCTGCTGCGGCTCGCAGGAAACGCATGAAAATGCCCATAGCCTCTGATTATCGTTTTTCAGGAGATTACCCCGAAACGGCAATTCAAGAAACAGCTATTCGCCTTTCGGGGAAAAGCCCTTCATCTTCATGAACCTCTTCAACCGCTCCAGCCCTTCTGCGATGTCTTCGCTCGAACGAGCGTAGGAAAAGCGGATCGTCGCATGTCCCCTGCCCTTGTCGAAGTCGAGACCCGGCGTGACCGCCACCCCGGCCTCGGCCAGGATTTCGGCAGCGAAGGCGCGACTGTCGTCCGTGAAGTCCGAGACATCCGCATAGATATAGAATGCGCCATCCGGCGGCGCGATCCGGTCGAAACCCGCGACAGGCAGTTCCTTCAGCATCATCTCGCGGTTCTTCGCATAGACCGCGACATTGGCCTCGAGCTCATCTCCGCACTCCATCGCCGCCAGCGCCGCGACCTGGCTCGCATGCGGCGGACAGATGAACAGGTTCTGCGCCAGGCGTTCGACAGCACGCACATGATCTTCCGGCACCACCATCCAACCAACGCGCCAGCCCGTCATCGAATAGTACTTGGAGAAGGAATTGATGACATAGGCCTCATCCGTGATCTCCAGGGCGCTGACCGGCCTGAACCCGTAATCCAGTCCGTGGTAGATCTCGTCGGACACAAACGATGCCCCACGCCCGGACGCCGCTCCGATCAGCGCCCCCAACGCCGTCCGGTCCAGCATCGTCCCGGACGGATTGGCAGGCGATGCCACGATCAGTCCCTGAATGTCGTCCGGCAGGTTTCCCGGAACAGGTTGATAACGGTCCTCCACCCGCGTCTCGATATCCACGGGCACGAGGTCCAGAGCCGAAAGAATCTGACGATAGGAGGGATAGCCCGGCGCACCCAGCGCCACTCTGTCGCCCACGTCGAACAGCGCCGTGAAGGCAAGGATGAACCCGCCCGAGGAACCTGAAGTAATCACCACCCGGTCGGGTGACAGATCGACTCCGTGGCGCTCGCCGTAAAGCCGGGCGATCCGCTGACGCAATGCCGGAAGCCCGAGGGCGACCGTGTACCCCAGAGACCCCGCCTCCATGGCCTGCACCAAAGCGCGCCGCGCCCCTTCCGGCGCAGGCGTTCCGGGCTGCCCCACCTCCATATGGATGACAGGCCGCCCCTCCGCCTCGGCCCGCGCTGCCGCCTCCATCACATCCATGACGATGAACGGATCAACCTCGGATCGACGGGACAGGCGCATGGGAAACTCTCCGGCTTTGACCTCTTCTCACTGCCAACCACGGGATGTGGCGTCAATGGCAGGCAGGTTTACAATTCTTGGTGAAGGCCTAGGTTTCGCCGCAGAAACCTGTCATCCTCCCCCTGCTTGATTTTCTGGAGACCGATATGCTGCGTTCCACCCTGTCCGCGCTCACGATGGCCGCGACCATGACCACCTCGGCACTCGCGTTCGACATCGACCAGATGTCCGACAACGAGCGGGCGATTTTCCGCAGCGAAATCCGCGACTATCTCATGGAAAACCCCGAAGTCCTGATGGAGGCGATCCAGGTGCTCGAGCAGCGCCGCGCGGAACAGGCCATCGAACAGGAAAAACAGGTTCTTGCAGCAAACCATGACGCCATCTTCGACGATGGCTACAGCTTTGTCGGCGGCAACCCGGATGGCGATGTCACAATGGTCGAATTCCTCGACTATCGCTGCGGTTTCTGCAAACGCGCCTTCCCGGCGGTCGAGGAACTGATCGCCTCGGACGGGAACATCCGCTTTGTGGTCAAGGAATTCCCGATCCTTGGTGAGGCCTCCACCCTTGCGTCGCGGTACGCCATCGCCACCAAGATGCTGGCCGGTGACGAGGTCTATAAGCAACTCCATGACAAGCTGATGACCTGGAACGGCGACATCAACGAAGCTGCGCTCTCCCGCGTTTCAAGCGGGCTTGATCTCGACCACGAAGCGGTGCTGGCGAAGATGAACGACGACGATGTGACCGAGATCATCCAGAAGAACCGCGCGCTCGGAAATCTGCTTCAGATCCAGGGCACGCCGACCTTCATCGTGGGTGAGGCCTTCATCCGCGGCTTTGCCGAGCTCGAGCAGATGCGCCAGATCGTCCGCCTCGTGCGCGACGAACAGGGCTGACCCGTACTCTTTCGCCAGCCCGTCAACATCTTCTTCTCGAAAATACTGCGGGGAGCGCGAGCAGCGGCTCCCCGGGTCCCTTATTCGGCCGCCTGCGCCGCGCTCGCAGCCTCGATCTCGGCAGCCTTCGTCTCGACCTGCTCCACGATGTGGTCGATCATCTGGTCATTCGACATCTTGTGGCTTTGCTTGCCGGCCAGATAAACCATGCCCGACCCCGCGCCGCCGCCAGTGAAACCGACATCCGTCATCAGCGCCTCGCCCGGCCCGTTCACGACACAGCCGATGATCGAGAGGCTCATCGGGGTCTTGATATGCTCCAGCCGCTTTTCCAGCGCCTCGACGGTCTTGATCACGTCGAAGCCCTGACGCGCGCAGGAGGGACAAGAGATGATGTTCACCCCACGGTGCCGCAGACCCAGAGATTTCAGGATCTCGTAACCGACGCGCACCTCCTCGACCGGGTCGGCCGAGAGTGAAACTCGGATCGTATCCCCGATCCCCATCCACAAGAGATTTCCCAGACCGATCGCCGATTTCACCGTTCCGGCATTCAGGCTGCCGGCCTCGGTGATGCCAAGGTGGATAGGCGCATCCGTCGCCTCCGCCAAAGCCTGATAGGCGGCAGCGGCAAGAAACACGTCGGATGCCTTGCAGCTGATCTTGAACTCGTGGAAATCGTTGTCCTGAAGAATCTTGATGTGATCCAGCCCGCTTTCGACCATCGCATCGGGGCACGGCTCGCCATATTTCTCCAGCAGGTCCTTCTCAAGCGATCCCGCGTTCACACCGATCCGGATCGAGCAGCCGTGATCCTTGGCCGCCTTGATCACCTCGCGGACCCGCTCCTCGGAACCGATATTGCCGGGATTGATGCGAAGACAGGCCGCGCCTGCCTCGGCGGCTTCGATGGCGCGTTTGTAGTGGAAATGGATATCCGCCACGATCGGAACCGGGCTTTCGCGCACGATCTCGCGCAACGCTCGGGTCGAGTCCTCGTCCGGCGTCGAGACCCGAACGATGTCGGCCCCCGCCTCTGCCGCCGCCAGAACCTGCGCGACCGTGGCCTTAACGTCAGTCGTGTCGGTATTGGTCATCGTCTGCACGCTGATCGGCGCATCGCCCCCAACGGGAACAGAACCGACGTGAATCTTGCGGGACGTGCGGCGGTAGATGTTCCGCCAGGGGCGTACATGGTTCAGGGACATGAAAGGGCGACCTTCGTAGATTTCCCACCCTAGATAAGCCAGCCTGCCACGGCTGGCAATCAAGGCTGCGTTACTGGCCGCTGTTGGCCTGCGCGACGTCCACGAAACGCTTAAGATCGGTGTCGCGATCGACGTCGGCCACCTTGTAGACCCCCATAAGCGCATCCGGAGCAAGGACGACATCCTTGACCACTTCCGGCCCCGCGCCGGCCGGACCATAAGTCTGACCGTTTACGGCGAAGTAGAGCGAACTGGCATTCCCCGCGCGCAATGTCGCGGGTTCTTCCGTCAAGGGCACCTCGAAGGTCTCGCCGGCGTCGAGGATCTTCTCGAAGACAACCGTTCCGTCAGCCGCGCGCACACGCACCCAGGACGGTCGCACCGCAAGTAGCGAAACGCTCGGGGCCGCGTCGCTGACGACCTGAACTGGCGGCAGCAGATTATCGGTATCAAGTCGCGCAACCTCCAGATCGCCGTCAATGGCCCCGGCCGGAACGCTAAACGGCAAATTGTCGGGACGCGGGGCGCGGGACGCGACGAGGCTCTCCTCGCGGGACGGCGCCAGAGCACCGATAGTGTCCGGATCGATCGCCGAGATCGGGCCATCGCGGGCCACAAGTACGGGAACGTCCAATGCTTCCGGGCGATACAGCCTGTCGAACCGGTCTGTCGTCGGCGCAATGACTTCCGCCGTCTCCACACCGCCTGTCTCTAGGCTTGAAGGTGTCGTCGCAGGAGCCAGCGGGTCCAGTTCGGCCAGTACCTCTGGCGTCTGGTCGACCGGCGTGAGACGCACTTTCTGCACCTCTTGCAGAACCGACCACCCCCCGTATCCTATACCGGCTAGCAGAACCAGCAACACGGCGATGGAGCCTATAGCTCGCGGCTCGAACCCCGAAAACGCCGCTTCGCCCTTCGGCAGATAGCTGACCGACGGCTCGGTGAACGGGTCGCGCAGGTGGGCGGGCTTGGCGGATGCGCCGGGCACCTTTGTTCCCGGCGACTTCCGAGCCTGTTTCGTCGGTTGCGACACGCGGCGGACAGAGGCATCCGCAGACATTCCATGCGCAACAGTGAAATTGCCTTCCTCGCAGAACGTCTTGAATGCCCATTCTGGGTCCAGTCCCAGATACCGCGCATAGGACCGCACGTAACCGGCGATGAAGCCCGGCGTGTCGAACGCCGATGGATCGGTGTTCTCGATCGCGGAAATATAGGTGGCCTTGATCTTCAGCTCGCGCTGCACATCGAGAAGCGACTTCCCCATGGTGGCGCGCTCGCCGCGCATGATGTCGCCAAGCAAAAGATCGAAGTCGTCGAAACCCTTCAGTTTCGGCTTCTCTTGCCCGTTCGACGTCTCAGGACGTCCACTCATGTGTCCTGCCCCATGTCACTCACCGCTGTCCCCGGCACGGAACCTACAGCAGAATCGGTTCCGAACATATTGTGCCAATAATTAACACAGACCTATCCGCTGGTCACTTGTGGATAACTTAGGCGGACAGTTCGGCGCGATTGAGCGCACAATGGGACCAAAGCTTGTCCATCGCCTGCACCAAAGCGTCAATTTCCTTGGGCCCGTGAACCGGCGACGGCGTGAACCTCAAACGCTCGGTTCCGCGCGGGACAGTCGGAAAATTGATTGGCTGCACATAGATCCCGAACTGTTCCAGAAGCATATCCGACAGCTTCTTCGTATGGATCGGATCGCCCACGATTACAGGCACGATATGGCTGCCATGATCGATGATCGGCAGCCCCAGCGCCTTCAGCCGCATCTTCAGGATTTTCGCCTGCATCTGGTGCCGGTCGCGGATCGACTGGTCTTCCTTCAGCACGCTGATCGACGCCGAGGCACCGGCCGCCACAACCGGAGGAAGCGACGTCGTGAAGATGAAACCAGGCGCGTAAGACCTTATCGCATCACACATTTTCGCGCTAGCCGCGATATAGCCGCCATGCACCCCAAAGGCTTTGCCCAATGTCCCGTTGATAATGTCGAGGCGGTCCATCAAACCGTCACGCTCTGCCACGCCGCCGCCCCTCGGGCCGTACATGCCAACTGCATGCACCTCATCCAGATAGGTCAGCGCGCCGAACTCGTCAGCCATATCGCAGATCTCCCGGATCGGACCGAAATCGCCATCCATCGAATAGATCGACTCGAAGGCGATGAGTTTCGGCGCGGCCGGATCGTCCGCCGCCAGCAACTCGCGCAGATGCGCCAGGTCGTTGTGCCGGAATATGCGCTTGGCTCCGCCGTTGCGGCGGATCCCCTCGATCATCGAGGCATGGTTCAGTTCATCGGAATAGATGATCAATCCCGGAAAAAGCTTCGGCAGCGTCGAGAGAGCGGCATCGTTGGCGATGTAGGCGCTGGTGAAGAGCAAGGCCGATTCTTTTCCGTGAAGGTCGGCCAGTTCGGCCTCCAGCCGCTTGTGGTAGACGGTTGTGCCGCTGATGTTGCGCGTGCCGCCCGAACCGGCGCCCGTTGCCTCAAGCGCCTCGTGCATGGCCGCAAGAACGTCCGGGTGCTGTCCCATTCCAAGATAATCGTTTCCGCACCAGACGGTTACAGGCCGCTCCGTACCGTCCGTACGACGCCAGATAGCATGGGGAAACTGCCCCTTCTTGCGTTCGATATCAATAAACGTGCGATAACGGCCTTCGTCGTGAAGGCGCTGAATGGCGTCATCAAGCTTGCCGGAATAATCCACCAATCTCTCCTTGGAACTTTTCCGGGGGCTTCTATGGCACAGTAACACCGGAAAACAGTGAACAAAATGCCGCGCGCTCGGAGTGGCGCGGATCAATCCCTGATGACGACCTCGCAATCCGCCGCGCCGCAAGCCGAAATCGCCGCTGCGTCGTTGGCTCCGGTTCCGAATGCCCCCGTCGACCGGGAAATGGCGAAAACCTTGGGTGACGGGGCGCGCCGGAAGGTCTTGTCGAACGCAGCGGTAGCATCGAGGGACAACGTCAGCGGGCGGGGGCTATACCGCTTCGGAACGATCACGGCAGCAACCGCACAGGGCGGCGTGCCGGCCGACCGCAGGGGCGCACAGGCCGCGGTCGCAGCTGCACGGGCAGCGTCGACACTGTGGAAATTCATGGCGGCCTGCAGCGATTCGTGAACCAGGCCATCTCCGGGCGACCAGGCGATGGCCGCATAGTAACGAACCGGCTGCCGCAACTGCTCGGCCATCAGAGGCACGATAGCCTTCACCGTGGCGGCGTCCTTCTTCGAAAGCCCATCCGCCAAAACGACCTCATATCCCTTCAGCGAAAGCAGCGTCTTGCGCGCTTCCTTCGTATCCAAAACTTGCGCCGCAGCAGGCAAAGCCAGTGCAAGCATGAAAAGAACCATCACCCAACGCATTTCGCCCTCCCTGACATTTCGGCATAACCTAGCCGATACAATCAGTTTGACCACCCACTCTGGACGCCCGCGCCGCACCTGATAACGTCTGGCCGAATACAAACGGAGCCCAAATGTCACTCGACGCCATTCTCGCCCGCATCGACGCAGAACTCGAAACGTCCCTTGACCGCCTGATGACCTTCCTGCGGATCCCGTCCATCTCCACCGATCCAGCGTACAAGGCCGATTGCCAGTCGGCAGCGGACTGGCTTGTCGCGGAGCTCGCTTCACTGGGTGTGGAAGCGGAGGCACGTCCGACACCCGGCCATCCTATGGTGGTCGGGCACGTGGGCGAAGGCAGCCCCCATGTCCTTTTCTATGGCCACTACGACGTGCAACCTGTCGATCCGCTGAACCTCTGGAACACCCCGCCCTTCGAGCCCGTCATCCAGGATACGCCGAACGGCAAGGTGATCCGGGGCCGCGGCACAGCCGACGACAAGGGCCAGCTCATGACGTTCGTCGAGGCTTGCCGCGCATGGAAGGCCGTCACGGGAGAATGGCCATGCCGCGTCACCTTCCTTTTCGAAGGGGAAGAGGAAACCGGTTCTCCGTCGCTCATCCCCTTCCTTGAAGCGAACAAAGAGGAACTCAGTCAGCCCGACATCGCGCTGATCTGCGACACCTCGCGTTTTGACAAGGACACGCCGGCCATCGTGACGTCGCTGCGAGGCCTCGTGGGCGAGGGCATTGTCATCACCGGCCCCGACCGCGACCTGCACTCGGGCTATTACGGTGGTGCCGCGATCAACCCGGCCCGCGTGCTTGCCCGCATCATCGCCGCCCTGCACGACGACGAGGGCCGCGTCACGGTGCCGGGTTTCTACGATGGGGTCCCTGAACTGACCGACGAGATCCGTGCGCAGTGGGATGCCCTTGGCTTCGACGCCGAAGACTTCCTCGCCGCCGTCGGACTATCCGTGCCCGCCGGCGAAACCGGGCGCAGCGTTCTCGAACAGGTCTGGTCGCGCCCGACTTGCGAAGTCAACGGGATGTCGTCGGGCTATACCGGTGACGGCTTCAAGACGGTGCTGCCATCCCAGGCTTCGGCCAAGATCAGTTTCCGTCTGGTCGGAACCCAGGACCCTCTGGCAATCCGCGAGAGTTTCCGCAAAATGGTTACCGAAATGCTGCCAGCCGACTGCAAGGTCGCGTTCCACGATCACAGCGCCTCACCCGCCAGCGTCATGTCCACCAAGAACCCGGTTTTCGAGGCCGCCCGGACGGCGCTCTCCGATGAATGGCCGCGCGAAGCGGCGTTTATCGGCGGCGGCGGTTCGATCCCGATCGCCGGCCACTTCAAGGAGATTCTCGGGCTCGATTCCATGCTGATCGGCTTTGGTCTGGACGACGACGCGCTGCATTCACCGAACGAGAAGTATGACCTCGAGAGCTTCCACAAGGGCACGCGCAGCTGGGCCCGTGTTCTGGACGCGATCTCACGCTGACAGCCGCACCTTCGGTGCAATGACGCGACGCTGGTCAAATCTCTGACCGGCGTCGCCGCGCTCTGCATGAGCCCAGCGCGCCTCGTTAGGCCAATCCAGACCGACAGCTTGCCATACGTTTTGCATACGTTTTGCCGACGGAGTGCAGAACCAAAAAAAAATCAAATAGATTCAGATAGAAATACGCCGCCCGGACTCGCCCACGCAGGACATCTTCACTGAAGCACGTCCCGCAATCATCTGCTGAAGACGGTCTACAAATGACCACTCCGCCCGAACGAGACGAAGGACGCGGCGTTTCGGCTGGCGGACGACTGCAATTCCCTGCAACGAAAATTGCAGATCCCCGGCATGTTGAAAAAAAAGTGCAAGATATCGATTCCGCCAATTGACGGAAGGACATTTCTTGCTGCACCATGTCTCTAACACTCCGCCAAAATGCGAGAATCCGGGCAATGCCGGCATGGCGGGAAGGGAGGCCTATGACACGCACGGTTCGTTCCGTGGCCACTTTGGCTTTGGTCGGCAAATGAGTTTGCTTGCACTCTCCTCTGTCACGAAAAGCTTTGGTGCGATCCACGCGCTTCAAGGTGTCGATCTGTCCATTGACCCCGGCGAAGCGGTCGGTCTCATGGGCGATAACGGCGCGGGCAAATCAACGCTCGTCAAGATCATCGCCGGAAACTTTCCTCCCACTACCGGTCGCATCGAAGTCGAAGGACGCGAGGTGCATTTCACCCGCCCCGTCGACGCCCGAAAAGCCGGGATCGAGGTGGTGTACCAGGATCTTGCTCTGGCCGACAACCTGACGGCCGCCGAGAACGTCTTCCTCGGGCGGGAGTTGAAGAAAGGCTGGGGCCCCTTCGCCACGCTCGACAAACAGGCGATGATCGACCGCTCTGCCCAGCTTTTCGAAGAACTGAAATCCGAAACGCGCCCACGGGACCTTGTCCAGAAGATGTCGGGCGGTCAGCGCCAGGCCGTTGCCATCGCGCGCACCCGGCTCTCCGATCCGAAACTCGTGCTGATGGACGAACCAACCGCTGCAATCTCGGTGCGTCAGGTCGCGGAGGTTCTGAACCTGATTAAACGTTTGAAAGCAACCGGTCATGCCGTGATCCTCATCTCGCACCGGATGCCTGACGTGTTCGAAGTGTGCGATCGGATTGCAGTGCTTCGCCGTGGGTCCAAGGTCGCCGACAAAAAGACTGTCGATACCTCGCCTGAAGAAATCACCGGACTGATCACAGGAGCGATCGATGCCGCCTGATAGCGCGAAGAGTGCCGGCCAGGTAGACATCAGCGATGTCACCGGGATTGAAGAACGCACAATCCTTCAACGAATTCTGTCCAGCCAACCGTTTTGGGTGACAGTTGCCCTGATCGTGATTTCCGTTGTTATCGGACTGTACCAGCCCAGCTTCTTCACCGCTCAGAACATGGCCAACATCACGCGGAATTTCGCGATTTTTGGCATCATGGCGCTTGGTATGACCTGCGTCATCATCACTGCGGGGATCGATCTTTCCGTCGGATCGATCATGGGTCTGGTCGCGATCGTGGCAGGTCTCTACCTGACGTGGGAATACCCGTGGTACGTGGCGTTCTTCATGGGCACCATGGCAGGCCTCGCCTGCGGAGCCGTTAACGGCTTCCTGATCGCCTATGTCGGGATGTCACCATTCGTGGTTACACTGGGTATGATGTCGATTGCGCGCTCGCTGGCGGTGGTCATCTCGGGCAACCAGATGCTCTACCAATTCGGCCCGGACGCGCCGATCGTCAAGGCGATCGGACAGGCCAAGTTTCCGCCAAATGTCGAAGGCGACTTCTGGCCTGACTGGATTCCTGCCTTCTCTTCGCATTTCTGGGTCATGATCTTCATGGCGCTCTGCGTCGGCTACGTCTTCAAGTACCGCGCCTGGGGACGGCATCTTTTCGCCATCGGGGGCAACGAACAGGCCGCGCGCCTGACCGGCGTGAACGTCAAGTTCATCAAGTTCCAGGCCTATGTCTTCTCCGCCTTCACCGCTACTGTCTCATCGCTTTTGATCCTCGGTTATACGGGCTCTGCGATCAACGCGCTTGGTCAAACCTACGAACTGCGCGTGATCGCAGCGACGGTTATCGGCGGAGCGAACCTGCTGGGCGGCTACGGCACGGCATACGGCGCAATTGTCGGCGCGGCGCTTCTGGAAGTCATACGAAACGCGCTTTTGATGGCGGGGATCGACTCGAACTGGCAAGGCGCCTTTGTCGGCCTGTTCATCATCCTCGCGGTCTTCATCGGTCTGCAGACGGAAGGTGGCCGCAGCTATCTGGCGCAACTTAGGGATACGGTTCTGCCAAGGCGGAACCGTTAAAAACGCCGCTCATTTTCTGCCGGGCGGCACAACATTGGGAGGATAAGCTGTGAAAAAGCTTTTGATAACATCGGCACTCGCCATCTCGGCGCTTTCGGTCGGCTCGACCGCTTTCGCCCAGGATATCTTCGCACTAGTGCCGAAGAACATGAACAACCCGTTCTTCGATCAGGCCCGCGACGGCTGCAAGAAAGCGGAAGCCGAGGCGAACGGTGCCTTCGTCTGCGAATATATCGGACCGGGCGAGCACGGCGGCGGTGACGAGCAGGTTCAGATCGTGATGGACCTTATCGCGCGCGGCAACGTGAAGGGCCTCGGCGTGTCCCCATCGAACGCCGCCGCCATGGCGGTTGCGGCACAGGCAGCGAAAGATGCCGGCATCCCCTTCATCACCTGGGACTCGGATCTTCTCGATCCGTCGCTCCGTACGGCCTACATCGGCACGCACAACTACGAAATCGGCGTGAACCTCGCCAAGCTCGCCATGCAGATCAAGCCGAACGGCGGCACGGTCTGCATCCAGTCCGGCGGCGCCGCGGCGGCCAACCACAACGAGCGTATGCAGGGTATCCGCGACACGCTCGGCAACATGTCCGGCACCACCTCGCCGGGTGAGCGTCTGACCGGCCAGAACGGCTGGACCGAAGCAGACGGCTGCCCGCTCTACACCGACGACGACTTCCCGCGTTCGGTACAGCAGTTCGAGGACTTCATGGCCGCCAACCCGGACGTGGACGCCTTCCTGCCGACAGGCGGCTTCCCGCAGTTCGTGCCTGACGCGAACCGCGCCGCGGTCGAGCCCTACAAGGACAAGATCGCCGATGGCAGCCTCGCCCTCGTCGTGGCCGACACGCTTCCGGTACAGATCGACCAGATGCGCGAAGGATATTCGGCCGGTCAGGTCGGACAGCGTCCGTTCGAGATGGGCTACCGCGTGATGCAGGCCTTCGCACAGATGGCTGCTGGCGGCGAGCCTCCGGCAGACCCGACCTACACGGGCCTTGACGTCTGCACGCCCGAAACCGCCGACACCTGCATCGCGCAGTAAGGCTATCTTCAAAACAGACGGCGGCGCGACCTTTGCGCCGCCGTTTCCAATTCCGAAAGGACCTGCGATGCCCGATTTCGCCACTTACCCCAGCCTGAAAGGCAAAACCGTGTTCATGACCGGCGGCGCTTCGGGCATCGGGGCCGAGATCGTGAAAGCTTTCACAGCACAAGGCGCAGGTGTCGGCTTCCTGGACATCGACGCCGACGGAGCGGCGGCCATGAAATCCGCCACTGAAGGCACCGTGGACTACGAAATCTGCGACCTTCGTGACATCGACGCGATGAAGGCGGGCTTTGCCGCTCTGAAATCCCGCCTCGGATCGGCCAACATACTGGTCAACAACGCCGCCCGCGACGACCGCCACGACTGGACCGAAGTCACGCCCGACTACTGGGACGAACGCCAGGCCACGAACCTTCGGCACATGTTTTTCGCGATCCAGACCCTCGCGCCCGACATGATTGCCGCTGGAGGCGGCTCAATCGTCAACATGGGTTCGAACTCCTGGTGGGAAGCCGGTGGCGGATTTCCGGCCTACGCAACCGCCAAGGCTGCGGTCCACGGGCTGACACGCACCATGGCCCGCGACCTTGGGCGGCACCGCATCCGCGTCAATACCGTTGTCCCCGGCTGGATCATGACCGAACGGCAGAAGACCCTCTGGGCCACGCCGGAGGCGCTTGAGAAACATCGTCAACGACAGTGCCTGCCTGATTTGATCGACCCGGTCTATGTCGCCCGGATGGTGGTCTTCCTGGCCTCCGACGACGCGGCCATGTGCACCGCGAACAACTACATGGTCGAGGCTGGCTCGATCTGAGAGAGGATGAAATGGAAAAGCGCAGGATCGGAGAAACTGGTGTCGAAGTGACGCCCATCATGTTCGGAACGTCCGGACTTGGCAGCATGCCCGATACCTATGGCTATTCGGTGGACGAAGACCGCGCTCTTTCCACGATCCGGGCCATCTTCGACGGGCCGGTGAACTGCCTCGACACGTCGAACAACTACGGCTTCGGCGAGAGTGAACGGCGCATCGGAGCCGTCATTCGCGAACGCGGCGGCCTGCCGCCCGGTTTTGCCATATCAACCAAGCTCGACCGCGATATGGAGACCCGGCATTTCACGGCGTCCCGTGCGCGCCGTTCGTTGGAGGAAAGCCTGCAGCGATTGGGCGTCGACAAGATTCAACTGCTTCATCTCCATGACCCAGAGCACTGCGTCGATCTGAAAGAGATCACCGGAAAGGGCGGTGCGCTGGAAGAAATGGTGAAGATGAAGGAAGAAGGTCTCGCCGACGCCATCGGTCTTGCCATGGGCAAAGTCGACATGATGTTCGACATCCTGAAGCAAGGCTGGCCATTTGATACGATCATCAACCACAATCGCTATACGCTTCTGAACAGGAATGCGGACGAGATGTTCACATGGGCGCATGAAAAAGGCATCGCGGTGTTCAATGCCGCGCCTTACGCGTCAGGAGTGCTGGCAAAGGGCTCCGACAAGATGCCGCTCATTGCCTATGTGCCTGCAAGCGAAGCAGATCTGGAGCCGGTGCGCGCGATCGAGGCAGCCTGTTCTCGGCACGGAATAGCAACCGGTCCCGCGGCCCTGCAATTCTCCATGCAAGACCCGCGCATCGCCTCTACAGTGGTTGGGGTTACCAAGCCCGAACGGGTGGCCGAGACGATAGCCTGGGCGGAAGCGAGGATCTCGGACGAAGCTTGGGAGGAATTGAACGCCCTGCCCTTCGCGACCGACGATCCGGAAGAAAACCGGGACTACAAGCCCGGCTGATCTGCTCGCGCTTATTTTGGTGCTCCGGCACCGGGGGTGAATTTACAAGACCATCCGATCCGGACCGCTTGACCTCGGTCAATGCAACCTGCGGCCGCCTTCGCAACAATGCCCCTCAAACGATGGAGAGGCTTCATTGAGCGACGATCCATACAAGATTCTGGGCGTCTCAAAAACCGCAACGCAGGATGAGATCAAAAAGGCCTATCGCAAGCTTGCGAAAGCCCTCCACCCGGATTTGCATCCCGGCGACACCGGGAAGGAAGCTGAATTCCAGGCAGTCTCGGCCGCCTATGATCTGCTTGGTGATCCCGAAAAGCGGAAGCGTTTCGATGCCGGTGAAATCGACGCGAGCGGCCACGAAAGGCCGGAGAGACGCTTCTATCGCCAGTATGCCGGACAAGACGCCGGCAGCCGCTATGACCCAGAAATGGGGCCGCAGGATTATGCGGACGCGTCCGAGTTCTTGTCCGATCTCTTCGGACGACGCTATCGCAGTGGCGGCGGGGACTTCCGGCAAGCATTTCATGCCCGTGGAAACGATACGCGCTACAATCTCGAGGTCGATTTCATGGACGCCGCGCGCGGCGCAAGAAAACGCGTGACGATGCCTGACGGCAATGCAATCGAGATCTCGATTCCACCGGGCGTGAATCATGGCCAGACACTTCGCCTTCGCGGCAAAGGCGGCCCCGGGCTTGGAGAAGGCCCTGCCGGTGACGCACTGATCACCATCGGAGTGAAACCGCACCCGGTCTTCAAACGTGACGGGTATGATATAGACATGGAACTGCCCATTACGCTCGACGAAGCGGTTCTTGGGGCAAAGGTCGACGTTCCAACGATCTCGGGGGCGGTTTCCCTCTCGATCCCCAAGGGCGCGTCTTCCGGGCGCCGCCTCAGACTGAAGGGAAAGGGAATATCGCGCACCAAGGGTCCGGCGGGCGATCAATATGTGCGTCTGAAAATCGTTCTCCCGGACAAGGTCGGAGTGGAGTTGGAGGAACTGGCGGAACGCTGGCGGAATCAGTCACACTTTGACCCACGGAAAAGCCTGTGGAGGCAAGAATGAGACTTGATGAGCGCAGCGTGGTCGCCGAAGTCAGACGGCTGACCCTTCGGGAGCTTCGTTTTTGGGTGCGCGAAGGGTGGGTCAGGCCTGCAAACGCCGAGACCGGGCCCATATTTGATGAGATTGATCTTGCCCGCATCCGACTGCTCTGTGACTTGCGCAAGGAGATGGCTCTGCCAACGGATGCGCTTCCCGTCGTACTTTCGCTGATCGACCGCCTCCACGAAACGCGCCGTGAACTCCGGCACCTTACCGAAGCTCTGGAAGAGCAACCCGAAACGGTACGTCGCTCAGTCATAGCCAGCTTTCGCGAGCGCCGTTCAGGCCGTGACCGCGAAAGCGATGGGTGATTTCTGGTAGGACGTGCTCCGAAAAACCTGATCCTTATCAAGGTCACGCAACAGCTTTGGCGTGAAATATGCTGCAATTGTTTGGGCTACAGCGTGTTCCCCAAGAAACCGGAGGTTCAATGGACGAGTTTGCCGAAAGCCGTGATCTGCCTTCGTGGTTCGACGAGGTAAGCGCTTCGCTTGCCTATTCGGACCATCTTGTTTTTTCCGGGAACATCGGCGACCTCTATCCGTCTCCGAAAGGGAACGGGGCGGGATTTCAAGCTTTTGAAGACACCCTCTGGGACCTGTTGAAGGCATCCGGTATTCGCGGCCTACTCCGATACGACGCCGTACAAGGTCTCGTCATCTCGAACGCTTCGAGCGACACCGAAAAAGCCTCTTTGCAGGCATCCTTCGATCCGCCCGGCAGACCTTGTACGCTCTCGGAACTCGCCGAGATCCACCATGCAGTCTCCACATTCGCGGAGTTCCGGATCGGACTGCTCGTCGACTACGCATCCCAGCTTTGCCAGGCGGATACTCGCACAGTGGAAGATTTCTTTGTCCGGGTCGACCTGAACTCGCGGACCCAAAGGCGGGATAACCCCCTCAGGAACGGAAACCCGACGATCTGGAAAGTCGATCATCCTGCCGACCTGCCCGACTGGTTCGTGCTTAACAATGCCACGCTACGCGAAATCCAGATCGAAAGACCCAATCTCGAAGATCGCTATGCCTTTGCACTGCACCTCGCCGAAGTTCATGAATGGCTCGGGAAATTGCCCGAAGAAGCGCAGGAAAGGCAACTTCAGCAATTCGCCCTGGAAAGCGACGGCAAGCCGCTGCTGGCGATGGATGCCATCGCCAAGGTGGCGCAGGCCGAAAACATGGGGCTGGCGCGGATTTCCGATGCAATTCGCGTGTTCCGGACGGGATCACGAAGAAACCCGTGGACGTCGCCGGTTCTGCGAAAGCGGATGCAGCAGGCACCGGAAGCCCTTCAGGCGAGGATCAAGGGGCAGCCGCACGCGATCGAGAAATCACTGGATATCCTTTCGCGGTCGATCCTGGGTTTGTCCGGCGCGCAATCCGGCGCGATGCATACTCGTCCGAGGGGCGCTCTTTTCTTTGTCGGCCCGACCGGAGTTGGCAAGACCGAGCTTGCGAAGTCGATCACGGAGCTACTTTTCGGCGACGAAACGCTATGCCACCGCTTCGACATGTCGGAATTCATGGAAGAAAGCTCGGTCTCGCGGCTCATCGGAGCGCCTCCGGGCCATGCCGACCACGAGAAAGGTGGCGAATTGATCAACGCCGCTCTCCGTCGACCTTTCAGCGTATTCCTGTTCGATGAGGTCGAGAAAGCACATCCCAGAGTTCTAGACCTTTTCCTTCAGATCCTGGACGAAGGCCGGCTTACCGACGCACGCGGCGCCACTGCTTACTTCTCAGAGGCTCTGATCATCTTCACCTCTAACATCGGCATTGCTCAGGGTTCGCGCGCAAGCAACATGGGCATGAACGTCCTGCCATCCGACACCCATTCCGAGGTCTCGCACAAGATCACGCGTGCGGTCGAAGAGCATTTCAGAGTCGAGTTGAAACGGCCGGAGCTTCTGAACAGGATCGGCCAGAACGTTGTTGTCTTCGACTTCCTCACACCAACCGGCATGTCCGCGATATTCGACGCTATTCTGAAACGCGCCATGTACACCATCGAGACCGAACAGAATGTTTCGATCACGTTCGATCCCCCGGCAATGACGGCGCTGAAACAGCTTTGTACGCAGGATTTTTTCGATGGCGGACGCGGCGTGGCAAACCGCATCGAAACGCATTTCATCAATCCCCTTGCCCGCCATCTGTTTTCGGCTTCGGGAGTGTCGGAGGTTCGCATCTCGGGGATCGAAGAGACCAATGGAAGAACGGTCCTTCGTCTTGAGGAACCGCAGGGCAATCAGGCACAACCAATGCCCCCGGCACAGCAGCCTCACCCTGAAACAAGAGTACGCCGTGTCTATCCATCCCAGGACCGTTGGCGCTCCAGATTCGAGACGCGCTAAATGACCGGCGGGACTGAAGATCTGGAAAAATCCGATCCCGCATCAGGTCCGGGCTTTCTGAAGGGAGCGGACAGGAGGCACTAGGGCGCGCGCTGAAAGCCGACCTGAGCGGCACCTCTCGTCTCTGGCTGCAACGTGTCGCAAACCGCCTTTCCGCCATCCGTTAGACGACAGGTGATTTCCCGTTGATGAATGTATCCACCATCATCACAAGAGAGGTTTCCCGGCTCCAAGATCTGCAAAACACCGCCTGAAAAGCCCGCCCGAACTGATCCTTCACAGGATACCCCATCGTCAGATCGCATTGTTTGCTCACCGTTGCCGCCGGAATCAAAACACATGCTCCATTCGCGATACGTACGAATTTGCCCGGTCGCGACATCCCTGCTCCGGTACGTTGCGTCAAGCGCCCAACATCCGAAAAGCATCGACAAATCACCATTCGCCCAACCCTCAGGCGTAAGAGGCGCATTCGGGTCTGGTGATGCTGCCACACATTGCAGCGCACCGATCTCCCGTTCAATCTCAAAGACCCGGCGCTCAAGTTCGCCTCGCTCTTGGGCGAGTGCCACGATCCGCATGTCGACCGTCCTATGTTTCTCGGAAACGCAGGACGACACGTGGCGAAGGAGTGGAAGATCAAGCGCACAGGCTTTCAGAAGAACGAGGCCGGAAAAAACTGTCATCCCGATCAGAACAAGACTTCCGAACCCAATCGTAAAAGCCAGCCCCCTAGGCATCACCAATGCAATTCACCTCGTCAATTCTAGCACAGCGTCACCGATTGGAGGTTTCTGGTCAATATGATGAACCTTCCAAATAATATCATTTTGACACTCGATTTCTGATGCTACGATGAATGCAACTCAAAGAACACAAAATCGATTATGTTCCGAAGATCATTCACTTCCTCGATTGCTGCAGTTGTTGCGCTATCTTTTTGTTGGACGGTAGATGCCCAACATCAGACCACCCGAATTCTTTGGTGGAATGGAATTCCCAATTTCGGATCCGAGTTGGTTTCCAAGCACCGTGAGGTGATGGCCGAGTATGTTGATCAGTACGGCGGAGGAAACATCTATGACGTTGAATATATTCAAAAAACGAACGGCGGCGATCTGGCGCGCCACTTGGCAGGCAAGAGCTTTGACATTCTTATCCTGGACCTGACAAACAGACGCGTTCGACTGAACCAATCGGACAAGAGCGCCATCCAACAGTTTTACAGCAATGGTCGAAATGCTCTGATGTTGGATGAGTCATTCGCAATTCGCAGCATTCGCCACAACCCTCGAACAGTTTTCCCAGGAACCGGAGGATCAAGTGCTGGGCTCTTGATAAATCAGATAAGTGCTCTTGCGAAAAATGGCGGCGGCATATTGATCGGAACAGATCACGACGCCTGGCAACCCAACGCAAATGCCGCGCTGTCGGCAATCCTGCCCAAAGCCCGCTTCACTGGGCTGACCAATCCTTCGACAAACGGAGACTTCCTTGCCGACGTGCTACTTGGCCAAGAGGTTGCGATCAAACCGCGGGACATCCTCAACCACTGGGAATCCGTTCCGAACCAAGGAGAAGCGCCTGTCGGCACCTTTGTCGACTTCCTGGGTCGCAACGTGACTCTGTACTCACTTGTAGAGATTGCCGACAAACCCGGCAGGGGTCGAAAACGCCCATACATCTCCGCCAACTTCGATCCCGGAACCAACAGAATTCCGGTGGATAGCGAAGACCTCACATTTGGGAACATTCCAACCCACAGGAGTGGGCCGATTGACTAGGCACGCGTGTTAATTACCTGATGGCCAGTCTAAGCAATTCGTTCGAATCCATATCAGGCATGGCAATGTAGGCCTCAAGATCCTGCCGAAACCTGTCCAGCACCTCAAGAAGTTGGGTCTGATCACGCGCAGTCAACTCCTTCGTCAACGTCTCGAGAGCGGTTTCACGCGTTTCTTCCTCGACCTCTTTCGCCAGAGTCTCGAGGGCCGACCTGTAGGATAGCAAAAACGTGTCCCGGCCTTGGCGCAAAGCTTCAACCCGCTCGACGTTAACCCGGAATATCTCCATCAGCCTTTCCCTCTCTTCGCCCCTGGCAATTGCTATCCGGTCTCTCAGGGGAAGCGAGTTGCGCAGCAAATCATCAATTTCAGAAGTGTCATCCGTAAGGGTATCTACGAACGCCGCACCGCTGAGGAATGTTGATTTGGCCGCCTCCAACAGCGAGCTTTCTGCGGACTCCCGCGCGACCCGGAATTCAAGCTGCAAACCGCTCAAAGCGTCCTGCCTTCGCGGATCGGTCTCCGCATCGAGCAGCGACGAAAGCGTGGCGAGAGGGTCGTTCTCAGTTCCGATGGGTCGATCGGCTTCAAGACGCCAGTTATCACTGATCTCTGTGTACCTGTCCTCGGATACAACGATGGCCGAGATCACGAGTCTGACCCCAAAAAACTCACCCGCCAAGGCTTCCCCGGTGAAGTCCGAGAAAAGTGGATATTCATTTCGTCGCGCCGTGTAGATCTGATCCTGCTCGAGGTCCACAGAGCCACCCCGCGTGACAAGTCCGCCCGGCTGACCGTGACTACGTCCCACTGCATTCATTCGAAACGGCTCAAGCATCAATTCTTCTGCATTGCCATAGACATCGTAGAGACCCAGGGGGTTGGGCTTGCGGCGCGCGCCCATGATGCTCAGTCCGGTGCGCCCCTGTCCCGGCGCAATGAACGCCGCGTATTCAGCAAGGTCGCCCTCGCTGAAAAAGCGACGCGCCGAGAAAACCGCAGGGTCGACCGCGACCCCTCCCCGCACGGCAAATTCCCATTCAGGTTCTGTCGGAAGGCGTAGAAATCCAAGCCGATCTCCTTCGCTTGGAAGCGCATCTTTGGCATTGGCCATCAGCCACTCAGTATAGAGCCGAGAAAGATCCACGGCCTCGAACCAGCTGACGCCGCCTTTTGCACGTCCTTCGGTAGGCTTGAACGGAACGGAACAGTCACCGCGTATCGCGCGGTACTGTGCCTCGTTCATCTCGTAGCGTGCGATGTAATAATAACTGACATCCCGGTCAGCGTCATCGAACGCGCCGCGTAGAAACACCGGCTTCAGATAGTCCGAGAAGGCCATATCGGCATTCGATTGCCCCATGCGGAATGCTCTGTCGGCCAAGGGCCGCGTGACGTCGACGGGGACATCGATCCGTTGGAACGCCATCGCGCCACCACAGTTCATCGGCAGCACGAGGTCTGCAGCAATCGCGGGATCACTGGCCGCGGGATCAATCAGATTCGCAGGCCATGAGGCCTCCTGTGCCTCGAGACCGGCAGCGCAGAGAGCCAAGCACAAAGTGAGCCACCTGATCATGTCGCCCCCTCCCGCAACACGATCGCCGGATCGACCCTTGCCGCGTTCCGGGCAGCAAAGCCTGATGCGAGAAGCACGAAACCGATCACAATCACCGAGATGTCTAGCCCCCTGTGTATGGGCCACTGATCAGGGGTTTCTCTAATAGGGTTTCAGGAACGGGCGGGCGCATGTTGAGTGCCTGATGCGGCCGGGTGTGATTGTACTGCCTGAGCCAGTGATTGATGACGATCTGAGCTT